>NZ_JADBRW010000080.1:0-24996 GCF_020247025.1 Microcystis sp. M109S1 | reverse complement strand
TGTTTTAGGTTATCGGCAGTAATATATCTCTTGCAGAAATCAAAAATCTTCCAAAAGAAAAGAGACAACTTCCTATCCATAAAACCTAAGATTATGTCAAATTTATCTGAGTTCTTAGATATTTTGACCTGATAGCGGTTCGAGAACTTACTTTTGCAGGAGGTCTAAAGATTTTTCTGACTGATTACTGATTACTGATTACTGATTACTGATTACTGATTACTGACTGACAGGGGGACAAGCTGGCTGAACTCCTTACAGCACAAGCTTTTTGGGGTGTTGGAGCGAAAAAGTTCGATGCGGCTCACCCCCCGTTGTTGACAAAGATTTCTAGTAAGCTCGCCCAAACCCCTGATTCTCTCGTTAGCTTTTTGGCTGAAAGCGATGTATCTGTTTGTAACTGAGGAGCCTCAAAACCTTTGTGGACGATGCTTTGAGAGGTCTTGTCCCCCTGTCAGGATTACTGATTACTGATTACTGATGACTGATGACTGATGACTGATGACTGATTACTGATTACAGTCCACCTTGGGGTCCTTGGGGCAGATTGATATTAGAGGGGAAAACCGGGAGTTGTCTTTCCAGAAAGCGTTGAGTGACTAATTCTCGGAAAATCTCTAGATCTTTTTGCCATTGTCCCAGATATTGTTTGAGCAGATTTAATCGATCGCTACCCTCGGCCAGATTATAGTTAAAGTTACCGGCAAATAATAGCGCCGCTAAGGTTTTGCCATCGGGTAATTGCAATTTTGCCTCGTTAATCGCCACGGATAGCTGAGAGGTTTCTAACTGATAAAGTAGATTGATGCTGGCTTGTAGGGGGGCCGTACCGAAATTGTGCCAGGAACCGGGGGCGAGAAGAGTTTCGGTGATATATTTTTTAGCGGCATCGGGGCTACTAGGGAGAGGAACAATACTTTTCGGCGCGATACCCAGGGCTTGATATTCGGCTAAAGGGAGTTTATCTAGATATAAACCAACAATTTCTGGCAGTTTCAGGTTCAGGCTATCGGGAGAGTTAATTATCTCCACAAAGGTAATTTTCCGGGGTTGGGCGACGATGCCGATGCCATTTTGAAAATTAACTTGAGCGTAATTAGGATTGAGTACCGGCTGGCCATTTAATTCCCAGTCGGGGGGAACTATTCCCGAATATTTGAGGAAATCAACCGTTAGCATGGCGGGATTGAGGCTTTTGGCTGTAATTGCGATGGAAAGTTCTTGTATTTCCCGCAAACTAGCCAGAGGTTGATTGGAGTTATTGTCAGTGGTGGCAATCATCAATTTTCTCCTTGGATATTTAAGTTTTGTCTATAGGGTGACAGTTAAATTATTCCGGGTCTCGGAGGCCTAGTCACTAATCAACTTAGACACAGGACAAGAGAGCCATTCTAGATAGGGTTTGCGGCAAAAAGTTTTTCGGTGGTGGCAGGGTGTGGGGTGTGGGGTGTAGGGTTTTACCGATTTTGAGGGGGTCAATTACCTAATTTTCAGGGAAAAAGTCCCTGAATTTTCCCCCCGACCACTGCAAGGGCTGGCACTTTTTGAGGGGAAAAAAGTCTAAAAGTCTTCTACAACAAGGTTTTTAGATTTATTCAGCAAACCCTAGATAAGTATTACTCAATTCTTTCACGGCTAATTCATAGAACCTCTGACCGTGTTCGGGAGTCGCTAAAGCAGGATTGGAACCCATACGACCATCGGGATAATTTTGGCGAAAATTAGCCGCACCGTAAATACCATGACCAGAAGCCACTTTTTCGGATAAAAAGGCGTTTTTAAGACTCTCAGGGTAAAGATACTGAGTTAACGCCACTTCGCTTGGTGTAGCGTGAGAACCCTCCTGATCTCCATACAATTCTTTGGCTAAAAGATAAACTTCTCGCACCATAAACCAATTGGCCACTTGACATTTAACCTCGTTTGTGTTAGGTAAATTAAGGGAATCCAAATGATAATAGGTTTCCGCAAAAGCGGCTTTTAGGGTAGCAATATTACCCCCGTGACCATTAATAAAGAAAAATTGACGAAAACCGGCTCTAGCTAAACAAGTTACATAGTCGAGGATTACTTGAATCAAAGTGCTAGGACGAAGGCTAATTGTACCGGGGAAAGCCGTATGATGTAGGGCCATACCAACATTTAAGGTGGGTGCTACCATTGCTTGTACCTGTTTCCCCACTCCTTTAGCGATCGCCTCCGCACATAGAGCATCTGTACCAATCAGTCCCGTCGGCCCGTGTTGTTCCGTGGAACCGATAGGAATAATAATTCCCTGAGATTGTTCTAGATAGGATTCCACCTCTAACCATGTAGATAACTGTAATAACATTCGGCTCCAGCCTTCCAAGACGAGTGCGGGTTGACAAATTGAGATAAAATTAGGACGAATAATCAAGTATTTTTATGTTAACCCTTGACAACCCCCCCTTGTCGGCGAGTACGAATTTCGTTCCCAATCATCGGATTTTAATCGTTGAAGATGAAGAAGTGATTCGGGATATGATTATTTTGGCTTTGGAAGAAGAAGGTTACGAGGCGCTCGGTGTTAGTGATGGTCGCGCTGCCCTAGAACTACTGCAAAGTCAAGAATCTAATCACGGTGAGTCTCGTTTTGATTTGGTCGTTTTGGATTTAATGTTACCGCAAATCAACGGTCTTGATATCTGTCGTCTGTTGCGCTATCACGGCAATATTATCCCGATTTTAATCTTAAGTGCTAAGGCCAGCGAAACCGATCGAGTTTTGGGTTTAGAAGTGGGTGCCGATGATTATCTGACTAAACCCTTTAGTATGCGCGAATTAGTCGCTCGTTGTCGCGCTCTCATTCGTCGTCAAGGATTTACTTCTCTAGCTGCCGCTCCCGTGCGAAAATTCCGCGATGTTCTTCTCTATACCCAGGAATGTCGGGTGACGGTGCGAGATGAAGAAATTAACCTTTCTCCTAAAGAATTCCGTCTCCTCGACCTATTTATGAGTTATCCGCGCCGAGTTTGGTCAAGAGATCAATTAATTGAACAAATTTGGGGACCAGATTTTTTAGGAGACACTAAAACCGTCGATGTTCACATTCGCTGGTTACGGGAAAAACTGGAAATCGATCCCAGTCAACCAGAATACCTGATTACTGTACGCGGTTTCGGTTATCGTTTTGGCTAGGTGAGCGATTATATTTTCAAGTTTAGCGATCGCTGCTTGCTGGGATAATGACTATTTTCGCTTTTATTTTCGGAGTAGTTTTAGGTTTGAGTATTTGTTACTGGCAAGTCTCACGCTTAAATAGAGAGTTAAAGCGAACCCTGAGCGCTCTCTCGGATTCGGTGGATTTGTCGGCCTCTTTTCCCGTTACCTCCCTGGTGCGTCGAGAATTACAGTTTCTCTCCCAAAGTCTGCAAGAGCGAGAAAAGAGCTTAGAAATTCAGAAATCCTTGCTAGAACGAGCGCCGATCGCCTATCTTCATATAGATGCCGATAATCGACTGCTCTGGTGCAATCAACAGGCAATTACCCTCTTAAAACTCGATCGCTGGCAACCGGAGCAAGTGCGTCTGCTGCTGGAATTAGTGCGCTCCTACGAATTAGATCAATTAATTCAAGAAACTCGCCAAAAACAGAGTCCACAGGTGCAAACTTGGACTTTTTACCCGACTAATTATCCTGTCACCCCCATTAGCGATCGCCAAGTGACTGCTCCTAAATCGATTGCCTTGAAGGGTTACGGTTATCCCTTGCCAGAAGGTGAAATCGCTGTATTTATCGAAAATAGACAGCCTTTAGTGGAATTATCGCAAAATCGCGAGCGAGCTTTCTCTGACTTAACTCACGAGTTACGCACTCCCTTAACCTCCATTTCTCTCCTTACCGAAGCTTTACAGAAACGCCTCCAAGCTCCCGAAAGACGCTGGTTAGAACAAATGGGGAAAGAAGTGGAGCGTTTGAGCCAATTAGTGTGCGATTGGCTAGAAATCAGTCAATTACAAGCGGATGCGGGGCGATATTTACAATACCAGATGATTAATCTACAGGAGCTAATCACCACCGCTTGGCAGACTGTCACCCCTTTAGCGGACCAAAAACAGATTAGCTTAGATTATTCCTCTCCGGTGGATTGGACGCTGGAAGTTGATCACTCTCGTCTGCTGCAAGTTTTCCTGAATCTCTTTGATAATGCCATTAAGTATAGTCCCGATCAGGGGAAAATACGCCTAGAAATTGAGGAAATATCCGATACTATCGGGAAAAAATGGCTAAAAATTGACGTTATCGACAACGGGAAGGGATTTAATGAAGCGGATCTACCCTACGTTTTTGATCGCCTCTTTCGCGGTGATCCTTCCCGCACCCGTCAAAAACAAGGCACAAAGGATTATAGTACCGGTTTAGGTTTATCGATTGCTAAAGAGATTATTCAAGCCCATGGCGGTTCGATCGTCGCTCAAAATGATCCTAACACCGGTGGCGCTCGCCTACAAGTCACTCTGCCCCGTCAAAAAAATTAGGTGAGGTGATGGGTGTGGGGGTATTAGTTGAATTTCCCCCAACCCCCATCCCCAACCCCCAACCCCCAACCCCCATCCCCCAAAAAATCTGTCAAGTTCTCTAGACAACTGTGCAAAATCTAAAATTTTCTTGTTATCACTGTAGAGAAAGAGTAGTTTTATGTTAAGCGAATCCGACCGTGAGCCTATCCAAAGAAACAAATCATCCCGATCGCACCTATTTCGCTCGTTCTCTCCAGCGATTGGAACAGGATGTGCTGAGAATGGGAACCTTGGTCGAAGAATCCTTTCGTCTTAGCCATCAATCCCTTTTTGCTAGGGATTTGGAAATGGCGAAAAAAATCGCCCCCCTCGATCAGGAAATCGATCGCTACTACCGTCAAATCGAGTTAGATTGTGCCACTCTCATGACGCTACAGGCTCCCGTAGCTCAAGATTTGCGGCTGTTAAGTGCTTTTATGCAATTAGTGCGCGATTTGGAGCGTATCGGCGATTATGCCAAGGATTTGGCTGAAATAGCGCTCAAATTATTCGCCTATACTCCTCACGATTGTATGAGTGAGATCGAGGCTATGTCCCACCATGCTCAGTATATGTTAGCCACGAGCCTTGTCGCCCTGGCCGACCTCGATCAAGAAGCAGGTCAAAAGGTCAAAGAACTAGATAATACGGTCGATCGAGCCTATGAGCATCTTTATCACACTCTCGCCCATCAAAGAGATATCAAGGGTGTGGTGGAACCAATCCTGCTGATGGCTTTGCTAATCCGTCATCTGGAACGCATGGCCGATCACGCCACCAATATCGCCCAAAGGGTATCTTACATCGTTACCGGACAGAGAGGCTGAGGATGTGGAGGCCGTGAGATGATTTCTCTCGAACTCTGACCTCGCTTTTAGCGTTTACGACTCAGGGGGTTAAAAATTTCACTTAACCCCTCTCCCAAGAGGGATAAACCCACCACCATCGTGGTCATTGCTAATCCGGGAAATAAAGTGGTCCACCAGATACCTGTAGATAAATCCGCCAAAGCTTCCTTGAGATCATGACCCCATTCCGGCACTTCTTCCGGTAATCCTAAGCCTAAAAAGCCTAAACCGCCTAAAACAAGGATCGCATCCGCCGCGTTGAGTGTAAACAGAACCGGGACACTCTGGACGACATTAAAGAAAAGATATTTTGATAATATACGGCTAGGACTGGCCCCGATCGCTCGCGCTGCTTCGATGAATAACTCATTTTTAACGCTGGCGGTTTGATTTCTGACCACGCGAAAATATTGGGGAATATAGGCAATGCTAACAGCGATCGCCACATTGAGGATACCACGACCCAAGACGAAGGCGAGAGCCACCGATAATAATAACCCCGGCAAGGTGTAGAGGGTATCCATGAGAAAGAGGAGAACGCGATCGATCTTACCCCCCAAATAACCGCTAATTAACCCTAAAGGAACCCCGATGACCAAAGATAATCCTGTGGCCAAAAATACCACGGACAAGGCCGCCCGGGCCCCGAATAGGGTGCGGGAAAAGACATCATAACCGCGCACATTCGTCCCGAACCAATGCCCGTAACTGGGGGCTTGTAGGGGATAATTGCTTAAAATGTCGGTTGAATCCTGAATCAGTCCGATCGCTTGCAGAAGGGGCGAAAACAGGGCAATCAGGATAAAAATAATTGTCAATACCAACCCAACCCCTAGTAGCTTAGTAGTTAGGTTGGGTTTCAGAAAAGGATCGATCGGCAATTTAACAGGAGTCATCGACAAAATTTAGCCATTGCATAGAACGCTAATTGTAGAAGACAAGGCCAACCTGCGACAAGAGCAGGATTTTTTTCAGACAGCCGGGGCCGAAACGACCATAAACCAGAGCAAGACTGCTAAAGCTAAAACAGTTAGTTTAATCAGGATATAAAGCAGTCCGTTGGGATAAAGGAGATCGTGAAACATATTACCTCCTTGGGAGAGTAGCGATTGTCTCTCTCTATCTTTGATCTTAAGTCTTTCTTTGTTCAGCTGACGCACAACTTAACAAAACGTGCGATTATAGGGAAAAAGATTTTTTTACTAGCTATGGCACTACTGACCACGGGAAAACCATTTATTCGCGATCTGGAACAATACGGTGCTTTAGGGGTTTACGCACCCTTAGAAGGGGGTTACGAGGGACGCTATCAAAGACGTTTACGGGCCACTGGTTACAATGTCCTGCATATCACCGCTAGAGGTCTAGGCGATTTAAGTGCCTATCTTACCGGCATTCATGGAGTCCGTCCCCCCCATTTAGGTAAAAAAAATATTGGTCAGGAAGCAGCCGTGGGACCGGTTTATTTTATTCCTCCCATTGCTACCTATCAATTGGAAAATTTACCCCCCAAATCTAAAGGTTTAGTGATTTGGATTATTGAAAGTTTTGTTTTGTCCTCGGAAGAAAAACAATACTTAATTAATCTTAGTCAACAGGAACCCCGGTTAAAATTTGTCCTCGAATTGGGTGGGGAAAGATATTTTCGTTGGCAACCTTTGAGCAAATCTTTAATCGCTGCCTAGAATTACCGAAATAACACGGGTACTAAAATATCTCTCTCTCAACCCCTCTCCCCGGAGAGGGAGACTCCCGCACCCTTTGGTAGCTATTCATTTAATTTTCTTAATTTCGCGAGTTGGCCTAGGTGAATTTGCAATAATATGGGATATCGTTGCCGCAAAAAATCTAGGAGTTAAATCGTGACAGTGAGAGTTCGTATTGCCCCCAGTCCCACGGGAAATTTACACATTGGAACAGCGCGCACAGCCGTGTTTAACTGGCTTTTTGCCCATCATCACCGGGGGAAATTTATCTTGCGCGTGGAAGATACAGATTTAGAACGTTCTCGACCAGAATATACGGAAAATATTCAAGCGGGCCTACAATGGTTAGGACTGAATTGGGATGAAGGTCCTTTTTTTCAAACTCAACGCCTTAATTATTATCGTCAGGCCATTCAAACCCTGCTCGATCGAGGTTTAGCCTATCGTTGTTATTGTACCCCGGAAGAATTGGAAAAAATGCGGGAAGAACAAAAAGCCCGCAATCTTGCCCCCCGTTACGATAATCGTCATCGTTATCTCACCCCCGAACAACAAGCTCAATTTGAGCAAGGGGGGAGAAAAGCAGTAATTCGTTTTATTATTGATGACGATCAAGAAATTATTTGGCAGGATTTAATCCGGGAAAAAGTTATCTGGAAAGGTAGTGATTTAGGGGGAGATATGGTGATCGCTCGTACCTGCGAAAATGCCGAGGAAAACTTTGGTCAGCCTCTCTATAATTTAGCGGTAGTTGTTGATGATATCGATATGGAAATTACCCATGTTATTCGTGGGGAAGATCACATCGCTAATACGGCTAAACAAATTCTTTTATACGAAGCTTTAGGGGCAAAAGTGCCGGAGTTTGCCCACACTCCTTTGATCTTAAATCAGGAGGGTCGTAAGTTATCTAAACGGGATGGAGTCACTTCGATCGATGATTTCCGAAAACTGGGTTTTCTGCCGCAAGCTTTGGTTAATTACATGACTCTCCTCGGTTGGACTCCTCCCGATTCCACTGAAGAAATTTTTACCCTTGAAACGGCCGCTGAAGTGTTTAGTTTAGAACGGGTAAATAAAGCGGGGGCAAAATTTGACTGGACTAAATTGGATTGGATTAATAGTCAATATCTCCATCGTTTAACCGGTGAGGAATTAGTGCCTTTACTTCTCCCCTACTGGCAAGAAGCAGGGTATAATTTTGATGCTGAAACCGATCGAGCTTGGTTGATCGGATTGGCTACTCTCATCGGTCCGAGTTTAACTCGTTTAAGCGATGCCGTCGCCGAAAGTCGCCTACTTTTAACTCCTCTGGCTAATTATAATCAGGAGGCTTTAAGTCAATTACAATTAGAGGGAGTTAAGGATATTATCAAGGATATTCTCGCCGCTATTACTCCCGATTTGACCGGAGAAGTTGCTAAGGGGATTGTTGAGACAACAACTAAAGCCCATCGGGTTAAAAAAGGTCTGGTGATGAAGTCTCTGCGCGCCGCTTTGATGGGGGAGTTACACGGTCCAGATTTAATGCAGTCTTGGCTACTTCTCAATCAAAAAGGTTGGGATATATCCCGTCTTCAGCAAGCAGTAAATAGTTAAATTGATCGGCTATCAGTTATCAGAAAATTTATCGTACATTAGGGTTGACAAATGCCCTAAGATTGCTATATACTTTCTAGTATAATGGGAATCCGTGTCGCCCTGCATACCCTGCTCGTGATCGATTACTGAGGGGATGGGGGCGGATTTTTCGGTTTTGGATCTTCTCGACTTTGTGTGATAATTTTTGCTTATGGAATCCTGAAGTGCTTATCGGGCAGAACTTTTATACTAAATCTGGTTATTAAAAACTGATTATTTATTCCCCCTTTTGCATGAGTGCCTCTCCTGATATTTAGCCTATACCCAACGGATTTAGTATTACTTCCGACTTGATCACTCAATCCAAGCTTTTGGGGGGTTCTACCCCCCAAACCCCCCGTTGGGGGCGTGGCGCCGCCCCCAAACCCCCGCGCATTAGTTTTTCGGTGAGATGCTTACACGCAGCTGCTGACACATCTGTAATCATTTAAGAGTCACTCCCGCAAGTGGAGTGACTCTCCTGATATGTAGCCTATATTCAACGGATTTAGTATTAGGACTATTTTGCGGAAGAAACTATCAGTATAAAACTCGTTTCCACACAGAAACCAGAATATCCCGATTTTTCCCCTAGCTGTCAGGGACGATCTAGAAACTTTCTTAATTTTCAGGCATTATCTGCAACTTTTCCCTAAATATAGATTTGTTAATCTCCTAACAAAAACCTATGGGTGAAAAAAAACGAATTGGACTTCTCACCAGTGGTGGTGACTGTGCGGGTTTAAATGCCGCCATTCGTGCCGTTGTCCACCATGCCAGTGGCAATTATGGCTGGGAAGTGGTGGGTATTCGAGAAGCAACTAACGGATTAATTAACCGTCCCCCAAAAACCACTATCTTTGATATTGAAGGAGTCGATCGCCTGTTGGTGATGGGAGGAACAATTCTCGGTACTACCAATAAGGGGGATCCCTTCGCTTTCCCGATGCCGGATGGAACCCTGATCGATCGCTCTCAGGAAATCATTGACGGCTATCATAGTCTGGGACTGGATGCCCTGATCGGCATCGGTGGCGATGGTAGTCTGGCGATTTTGCGCCGTATTGCCCAACAGGGAGGCATTAATCTGATTGGTATCCCCAAAACCATCGATAATGATGTGGGAGCTACAGAAGTCTCCATCGGCTTCGATACAGCTACTAATATCGCCACAGAAGCCCTCGATCGCCTCCATTTTACCGCCGCTAGTCATAACCGGGTGATGATTCTAGAAGTTATGGGTAGAGATGCCGGCCATATCGCCCTGGCTGCCGGTATTGCGGGGGGGGCCGATATCATTCTCATTCCCGAAATTCCCTACCGATTAGAGAATATCTGCGAGAAGATCCGGCAACGGCAGCGTATGGATAAACAGTTTTCTCTGATTATTGTCTCCGAGGCTGTGCGTACGGAAACCGGCGATCGCCTATCACAAAAGAAAGCCCTAGGGGAAGATCGTCTCGGGGGTATCGGTCGCTATTTAGCCGAAGAAGTTGCCAGGGAAACCGGGGCCGAAACGAGAGTGACTTTCCTGGGCCACATTCAACGGGGGGGTATTCCTTCTCCAATGGATCGCTTACTGGGGGCGGCTTTTGGGGTGGCGGCCGTGGATCTGATTGCCCGGGAAGAATTCGATCGCATGGTGGCCTGGCAAAATCGGCAAGTGGTCAGTGTTCCCATTGAGGAGGCGATTAAAACCTATCGCGTCGTCGATCCCGAAGAAACTTTAGTCAAAACCGCCAGGGGTTTGGGTATTTGTCTAGGGGATTGAGATTAAATCTAGGGGAATCGGTGCGAGAATTAATCCTTAAGTATCGCCCTTTCCCCACTGATTAAAATTACAAGTCAAATAAAGATAAACTCTGATAATTATTTTTCGGCAATTTCGCCAGTAAACCTAAATGATTAATAGTCCAGTTAATGTAGCAGAAAGATTGTTAGAAATCAACAATCTCGATCGAGAGTTATTTAATTATTTTCAAGACAAATTACTTGATTCTGAGCAATTATCTCGTACCCTAGTGAGTTTTCAAGGTAATAAGAATCAACCTATTTATCGCTGGTATAAATATAAAGAGGGTTTTTCCGTTGATCTGATAGTTTATCTTCTAGAAAAATATGGTATCAAACAAGGAAAAATACTAGACCCTTTTGCTGGCAGCGGAACAACTTTATTTGCGGCGGCGTCCAGGGGTTTATCAGCAGATGGAATAGAACTATTGCCGATTGGACAGGAATTAATTATTACTAGACAAATTTTAGAAAATGGCTTAAATAGTGATGATATATATCGTCTAGAGTATTGGTCTAACCATAGCCTTTGGCAACAGGTAGATTACAAAGTTAAGTTATTAGAATTACCAATTACTCAAGGAGCATATCCCCAAGAAAATCAGGCTTGTATAGAAAGTTACTTAGGGTTGATTGCCCAAGAGAATGAGCGAGTGCAAGGGCTCTTAAAATTTGCCTTACTTTCTATTCTCGAATCAATTAGCTATACTAGAAAAGATGGTCAATACCTGCGTTGGGATTATCGTTCTGGGAGACAACAGGGCAAAAATATATTTGACAAAGGGGAAATTTTAGACTTTAAAATTGCCCTCCATAGCAAGTTACGAGAAATTCTCGCAGATTTAGAGCCTAGTCAGCAACAATTGGAACTTTTTTCTAGAGATTATCCTCAGGGAAAAATTCAACTATATCAAGGTTCTTGTCTTGAGATTTTGCCAGAGATTTCCTCAGAAAAATACGATTCTATTATTACTTCTCCTCCTTATTGTAATCGCTATGATTATACTCGTATCTACGCTTTGGAATTGGCTCTATTGGGAATAGATCAACTACAATTAAAACAATTACGTCAACAAATGCTTAGTTGCACTGTTGAAAATAAACCCAAAGAGTTACTAAAAATAAATGAACAATGGTCGCCAGTCATTGCCATAACTGATCGTCAAAAATTATTAGAAAGTGTCCTGGATTATTTAGAGGAATTAAAATCAAGCAAGGCCTTAAATAACCATGGTATTCCTCGGATGATCAGGGGGTATTTTCTGGAAATGTCTTGTCTAATTTATGAATGCTTTCGGGTTATGAAATCCTCTGGTATTTTCTGTATGATTAATGATAACGTTCGTTATGCGGGAGCTAGTATTTCTGTAGATTTAATTTTGTCAAAAATTGCTGAAGAAATTGGATTTAAAGTAGAAAATATTTTAGTAGTTCCTAATGGAAAAGGTAATAGTAGTCAGCAAATGGGATGTCATGGTAGAGAATCTTTAAGAAAATGTATTTATGTGTGGAGAAAGCCTTAATGGAAAAACCCTATCTCTTGCATTTAAACCAAAGTTGTGATTTGGAGACTACCTATGAAGCTATCCGTTCAGGATTTATTGCTCTAGCCTTAGAAAAAAATCAGAGAGCTACTCCTTTAATTGCAGAAGCAAGAACCTTAAAAATTATTGCCCAAACCGTAAACAATCCTAGAGAGTTACTAAACATCCCAGATATTCAAGCGGCTTTATTAACTGCATCGGGAATTTCTGATAAAGCTAAAAATTATTTACATCCCCAAGACAAGGTAGAAGCAATTCAAGAATTAATTGTCAATTTTCTGGAACCTGCGGGGACTAATTTTGTCGAGGAGTTAGTCTATAGATTTCTATTGATTCGGGGTGACACTTTAGGAGGAATCATGAGAAATGCAGGTGGCTCCTTAGCTCAAAGTAAATTTACTCGTTCTCTATTAGCAACTTTAAGAGTAGCAGGGATTGCTTATGATTGGCTCAATTCTAGTAATAATCAATGGAGAGAAGCTGAAGAAATGACACCTAATCTAGAAATCTTGGTTAGAGGTGTTAGCTGGTTAAATAACAGCCAACCAAGAACAATAATTTATAATGTCAATGTTACCCTTGTTAATAACAACAATATTGATTTGTGCCTTTTAAAATGTGATTCGACGCAATTAGCTAATCAAAAAATCAAAAAACAAACCTTACAATCTCCTGATTTATACATTGCTTTGGGAGAATTAAAAGGTGGGATTGATCCCGCAGGAGCAGATGAACATTGGAAAACTGCTCGTACTGCTTTGCAGAGAATTGATGATGCTTTTAGAAAAATCTCTAAGCATCCTTATACTTTTTTTATCGGCGCTGCTATTGAACCAAAAATGGCTAGGGAAATTTATCAGCAATTAGAGACGAAAAAACTCACCAATGCCGGTAACTTAACCAATGATAATCAACTGGTTTCAATTATCCGTTGGCTATGCCATCTTTAACCTAGTTAACATCTACAAAACTACCCCTCAAATAAAGATAAACTCTGATAATTATTTTTCGGCAATTTCGCCAGTAAACCTAAATGATTAATAGTTAATAGTAATAATCTGGTGGCAGGTAACTTTATTTAACTTCATCTCCTCAATCAATTAGTCCAGTAGGGTGGGTTAGCAACGCGTAACCCACCGCAATTATTCCAAATGAATATCATCCTATAGATTAGCAATGCGTAACCCACCATCTCTTGACAAAGAGGATAACTTCTGCATTACCATATCTCGTTCCATCCTGATATTTTCTGAAGCTAGAAGGGTATATTAAGAGAGATTCCGATCAACGCTTATTGAGATCAACCTATCATGCTGATTTACTTTATTCACGGAGTGGCCACAAGAGATGCTAGTTATGCCAATAAATTAATCAAACTAATTGAAGAAGAATGTAAACGCAAAAATCTGCCGATTCCCTACTGTCATGCAGGATTTTGGGGAAATGTTCTCAAAGGAACCGAAAAATTATGGCGAGATATCGAGCAAGAATTACAGACACAAAAACAGAAAAATATTAATTTTAACCCCGAGCAATCCTTTCGCTATCAAAATTTTAGAAAAGAGTATTTATCTTATTTTATCGGTGACGCATTTAGCTATTTAGGCAGCGATCGAGGAACCCAAATTCGCCGCATTATTGCCGATCAATTAATCGATCTTGTTCAAGCTTATCCCCAGGAAACCGAATTACATATAGTCGCCCATTCTTTAGGTACTGTAATCCTTTGGGCTCTGTTATTTTCCGAGCGTTTTGATCCTAAAGATCCCGCTCATGAAATTCGTGATCTTATCGGTAAAGAACGGGGCAAACTTTCCCTATTTAGTGTAACAACGATGGGTTCACCGATCCCATTTTTAAATCTAACTCTAGGCATTGATGCTAATCAAATTGAAAAATTTCTTAGCCAGCATCAAAGTCAGCGTTTGCTCTGGAATAATCTGATCAATTCTTCCGATATTATCGCTTATCCAATTCGTCCTCTTTTTGATTCTATAACCGATGTATCCAAGATTTTGATGAGCGATTATTATCTAGAAGCGACTGGCAATATTTTTGATTCTGTAGAAATTGCTGCCGTAGTCTTGAATTCCCTTAATGCTCATACCTATTACCTAGCATCAGATAAAGTAGCCAAAAATATCGTAGAGACAATTTATTTTAATCAGCAGGATTATAATCATGGCAATAGTTACAGTAATAACACCTGTGTTGATCTTGCCATAGAAAGAATAGCCAAAATATCTGGAGTAACTAAAGATGTGGTAAAAATGAAACCTTTAAAAGAAAAAATATTACTAGAAGGTAAATTTAAAGATGCTAGTGGTTATATTTATTTAAGCTCAGATTTATATCGTGTCCATCATGTTTATATACAGGACAATCATCAAAATATTGTATATGCTGTATATGTGGGCTGGATTCATGCAGAGGGATTGAAAAATTCTGTTACAGAAATCATCAGACAGCTATGTTATGTCAACGATGAAGTAAAGAATAGCTAATAGCGTGATGTCTTGGACAATTTTTTAATTTTCGCTGCGCTATACTGCCATTATTTAGATTAAACCAGCATTTATGAGTCAATCCCCCCGCATTCTAGCACTCGATTTTGATGGTGTTCTTTGTGATGGCATGATCGAGTATTTTCAGATTAGCAAACGCACCTATGAAACCCTTTGGCCGGAAATAATTCCCGAGGATTTTTTCCCTAGGTTTTCGCAACTTCGTCCCGTTATCGAAACCGGTTGGGAAATGCCCTTACTGTTGCGATCGCTCGTTCTCGGTATTCCCGACGAGGAAGCTTTAAATAATTGGCCGTCAATTCGGCAAAATCTGCTAGAAAGGGAGAAAATAGCGAAAAAAGTTCTCTCAAATGCTCTCGATGGTCTTAGGGATCGATGGATTGAGTCGGATCTAGAGTCTTGGTTAGCCTTACATCAATTTTATCAACCCGCAATCGATCGCCTGGCCTCTCTTTTAGACTCGGATTTTTTGGTTTATATTATCACTACAAAAGAAAGTCGTTTTGTCAAGCAATTGTTACAAAAAGTAGCAATTAATTTTCCAGCAGCGAGATTAATTGGCAAGGAAATTAAACAGCCGAAATACCTAACTATTCAGCAAATACTGGCTGATTTACCAGAATCTCCCGCTAATTTGTGGTTTGTCGAGGATCGTCTCGATGCGTTGGAATTAGTGCAGCAACAAGCAGATTTAAACGATGTGGGCTTATATTTAGCCGATTGGGGATATAATACGTCATCGGTGCGGGATTCCTTGTCTGGTGATTCTAGGATTCGGTTGTTGTCCTTGGCACAATTTGAGGGGGATTTCGCGGGATGGAACCCCTAGAATTTTTCCATTGGTAACGGTTCACTATGTCTGATTGCCTCATTGATTAGAAGTCGTGGAGTCGGGTTGATTAGAAGTCGTGGAGTCGGGCGATTTCGCCGCGTTACGCACATTCATGATTCTACCCAATAAATCGAACCAGAAAGGCGCTCCCATACTCAAGGCGATCGCCGTAATCAGCCAACCGAAGAGAACTCGTGGCCATCCCCCTTGTATCTTCACATTGCGATCGATGTTATCCCAGGATGATGCACTAAGTTGAGTTAGCCGGGTGACAACATCTTGGGAATTTTGCGGTATGGGTGGTTTCCCAGTTTGGGATTGTTTGAGTTTGTTAATTTCATCAGTGACTTTCTGTATCTCTTGATTAACTTTCTGGATCTCTTGATCATCATTTAGTTGTTTTCGTAAATCTATCAGAATGTCTTCTTTCTCAAAATCGAAAAGCAGTAATGCTTGTTCTAGCTCTTTTGTTTCCTCTCGTTTCTTGGTCAGAAAATCTTTGTATTTTTTGGAAAAGTCAGCAGGATTATCAAAGCTTTGCTTTAGCGTATTTTTGAAATCTTGATCGATCAAAGAAATCAGTTTTGAACGATTGGGATCTTTGGATAGTGCGGTGACAACTTGATTCAAGCATTCTTTTTCCTGTTCCTTGCAAAGACTTTCATTACTCGCTAAAAACGTAACTAATTCTTGGTTGTTTGTAATCGCTAATTTTTTCGCTTCTCGTTCACCTTCAATTTTTTTAATCTGTTGATCTAGTTCGGATTTATTTTGCTCTAGTGCCGCTTTATTTTGCTCTAGTAACTCTTTCTTGTGTTCTAATGCTAATAGCTCGCTAAAGCTCCAGCCCAATGGTAAGGTTCCCGAATTATTGATGAGTTGCTTAAGTTGAGTTTGTCTACTAGCCTCGTTTAAGCACTTGGGGTTTTCTTTAGGACAGTTAAATATTTGAGGATTTTTTTCTAATTCAGCGATTAGATTCTGACTAAACTCATTATTCGCTTTTGTTAAATGAGTCATCATATTAAAGGTATCGGCATTGGCAACTACGGCGATTAGTAATCCGACTAGAAAAGATAATCCTTTAGCATTTCGTTTGTAAACTCCAGTAGAGCGCTTCTGAACTTCCTCGTAAAGTTTTTTGATATCTTGCTTAAACGTGTCTACATCATTAATGTTGCTCGATAGATTTACTCTATCTATTAATAGAGATTGAGCGGGAGTATAGAAAGTCAGCGTTTCTAGGGTTTTCTTTACTCCGTCTTTATCATTTGGCTGGAATCCTGCATCAGATTCCTTTTTGAGAATATCGATGAGAGTATCGACAAATAAATCGGCATCATCGATATAACCTGGGCCTTGAGAATTTCTAGTATTTCCCGATTTTCTTCGGATTTTCTGCGAGTGACAAAAATTAAATACTCCTACTATGACAAAGAAAATTACCAGAACTATTTGTAAAAAAGGGAAACCAAGTCCCAGCCAAAGACTAATAATCAAAAGAATCAATATTACAGTCGATACTAGATTGAAATAATCCTCCTCATTCCATTTTTTAAGCTTAAATAGAGAAGGGTACATGAAAGAAATTCCCAAGAACGAAAGCCAACGAAAAGCCGTTTGATTGAGGGCGACAATCTGGGGATGTTGATATAACTTTTCTGTGAGGGAATTTACTTTAAGAGGAGACTTGATTTCCCGCTTCTGATCGTCAATATAAAATCGAGATCCTTGTGCTAAGGGCATAACCAGTTGATACACGGGAAATTTTTTGGCAGGGATACTTTTGTCACTGCCACTTTCAGGATCGTTCGGATCGATTTTGACGCTACTAGAATCAATTATTTTTATTTTTGTATCCACCCAAATAAATTCCGCTCCAGTTTCTTTAAATATTTTTCCTCGATCGGCAGTGTCAATTAATCTAACATCTGACTTTTGTATCCACATCTTAGATTCTGAGGGAATCGCTGCCGATGGGGTATAAACTGGACATTTCTCTACCGTCTTGGTATTTACGGCATTGTCTGGTAATTCTTGCTGGTTGGTAGTATCTATCCAGATGAATTTATTACCATTTTCCTTGAAAATTTTGGTACTATCTACTACGGGAGTTAGGATTCGATCTTTTTCTTTTAGCCAAGCAGAAGAGCCTAGGGCGATTTCTCCTACATTGGTATAGACTGGAAATCGAGTTAGATTTTTAACAAAACCTTGTTGAGAAGTATTGGAATCTTCTATGACTTCGGTGACCGATAATTCTTGATTTTTATTAGTCCAAATTACTTCCTTGTCTCCATCTGAAATGATATTTTGATCGTCCTTAATCTCAGAAATTACTAAACCTTCAATCCAAGATTTACCAATTTTGTTTATTTCTTGACCCTGATGTTTTTGCAATCCTTTTTTATCTATAGTCAACTTTTCATCTTGCAAAGAATACTGACTTTCCCAACTGGGCGGACTAAATACCTGAAAACCTTCTGGGTCGGTATACTTTAGTCCATCCTCTCCTAACATCTGGCGGATCGATTGTTTGAGTCGTTTGGCTCTTGCTTCCGAGATAGTTGCTAGATACTCTTGAAGCTCACTGGTTAATAAAGCCAGAATTAAATAGATAAATACGATCGAGATAATCGCTTGTAGAAAAGTTCCTAGGGTCATTTTTGAATCTCCCGTACAAAAGTATGAATAGGAGGACTATAGGGAAAAAATAATCCCTACATCTCGCTAAAAACCGAGACTATACCGAGATAGGGGAAATAACCTATTGTATTGGGGAAAAAATGCGCTCCCGAATACAATCTATTGGTTTAAGTCCATCATTATTATGTCAGTAAAATACCTATTCCTGTGGATCTTTGTCAGAAATATTTACATATTTGCCGTTATTCAGGCACTCGCTCCCGATCTGGCCTCTTTTCCCCTCGATCGAACCCTCAACTTTCCCGTCCCATCGCCGTCTGATGCTGCTATACTAAAAAGCGTAGTCGTTATGAGTTGCATTTACGGTTATGACTGTCGAGAATTTAGTCATTATTGGTTCGGGACCCGCGGGATATACGGCGGCGATTTATGCGGCGCGTGCGAACTTAAAACCCTTGATGTTTGAGGGTTTCCAAGCGGGAGGCATTCCGGGTGGACAATTGATGACCACCACAGAAGTAGAAAATTTCCCCGGTTTTGCCGAAGGAATCACCGGTCCGAAGCTGATGGAAAGAATGAAGGAACAGGCCGAAAGATGGGGGACCCAATGCTATACCGAAGATGTTATCTCGGTGGATTTAAGTCAGCGTCCTTTTACCATTCGTTCCACTGACCTGGAAGTTAAGGCCAATAGTATTATTATCGCCACGGGAGCCACTGCCAAACGCTTAGGATTACCCAGCGAAGCTCAATTCTGGAGTAACGGGATTTCCGCTTGTGCTATCTGTGACGGTGCTACACCGATATTTAGAGAGGAAAACCTCGCTGTGATTGGTGGCGGTGACTCGGCGGCGGAAGAAGCCGTATATTTAACTAAATACGGCTCCCACGTCCATTTATTAATTCGCGGGGAAGCGATGCGCGCCTCGAAAGCAATGCAAGACCGGGTGTTAAATAATCCGAAAGTTACCGTTCATTTTCATACCCAAGCGGTGGATGTGTTCGGTACAGGCAGTAAAATGGCAGGATTACGCATTAAAAACTCGCAAACGGGAGAAATCAGCGAATTAGCCGTTAGAGGGTTATTTTATGCCGTCGGTCACACTCCCAATACTTCCCTATTCCAAGGACAACTAGAATTAGACGAGGTGGGTTATGTGAAAGTCAAACCGGGGACTGTTGCTACCAGCGTCGAGGGGGTTTTTGCCGCAGGAGATGTGCAAGACCACGAATACCGTCAGGCAATCACTGCCGCAGGTACGGGGTGTATGGCGGCGTTATTGGCAGAAAGATGGTTATCGGAGCATAATTTAATCCAAGAATACCGTCAATCAGCCACTTCTGAACATTACGAGACGAAAACTGTTAGCGAAACCCCGGCCGATACGGAGGAAACTTTTGATATTAACAAAACCCGTCACGTTGGGGGTTATGCTTTGCGGAAATTATTCCACGATTGCGATCGCTTGTTAATGGTAAAATATGTTTCTCCCACCTGTGGCCCCTGTAAAACCCTGAAACCGATTTTAGATAAAGTGGTCGATGAGTACGATGGCAAAATTTATTTTGTGGAAATTGACATCGAAGCTGACCCAGAAATTGCCAAAATGGGTCAAGTAACCGGGACTCCCACGGTACAATTCTTTAAGGAGCGGGAATTAGTAAAAGAAATGCGCGGAGTCAAACAAAAAAGCGAATTTCGTCAAGTAATTGAGAGTTATCAATAATCAGTTATCAGTTATCAGTTATCAGTTATCAGATGTGAGTTTTTAGTTTACTGTTTACTGATTACTGTTTACTGAAAAAGCTCCCCACACCCCACACCCCACACCCCACACCCTATGCTAGAGGCCTTACAATTTGATTTTATGCGCCATGCCATCGCCGCAGGAATATTAGTTAGTATTGCCTGTGGGATTGTTGGTACTTTGGTAGTAGTTAATCGCGTGGTTTTTATCAGTGGTGGAATCGCTCACGCTGCCTATGGAGGCATAGGAATC
Organism: Microcystis sp. M109S1; assembly: GCF_020247025.1. Taxonomy (NCBI): domain Bacteria; kingdom Bacillati; phylum Cyanobacteriota; class Cyanophyceae; order Chroococcales; family Microcystaceae; genus Microcystis; species Microcystis sp. M109S1. The sequence goes on along the minus strand of NZ_JADBRW010000080.1, from coordinate 4,964 downwards.
GGTTATTTTTTTGGGATTAATCCCCTGGTGGGGGCGATATTTTTTACCTTTTTTTCGGCTTTAGGCATGGGTTTTTTACAGCGTCGCATCCGGGAGAGATCTGATACTTTAATCGGGGTGATGTGGGCGATTGGTATGGCGATTGGGGTAATTTTTATTGATTTAACCCCCGGTTATAAAGCTGATTTAATGAGTTATCTTTTCGGTAGTATTTTAACTGTACCGAGGGATGATTTATGGATAATGGCGGGCATAGATATATTAATTATCACCTTAGTTAGTATCTTTTATAAAGAGTTGTTAGCCATATCTTTTGATGAAACCTTTGCGATTATTCGCAATATTCCCGTGGAGATAATTTACTTAGGTTTAATGGGAATAACCGCTTTAACTATTGTCGCAGTAATGCAGGTGGTAGGATTAATTATGGTAATTGCTTTACTAACTATTCCCGCCGCTATCAGTGGACAATTTGTTAAAAATATGAAGGGAATGATGATCCTAGCGATTATTTTAGGAATTGTCTTTACTTTAGTGGGTTTGTGGTTATCCTATAGTTTAAATCTCACCTCAGGGGCGACAATTATTTTAGTGGCAGGATCGGGCTATTTAATCAGTCTTGCTTGGAAACCTTTCATCCTAACCATCACCAGAAAAATATCTAATCTTTAAGGCTCTCCCCTAGTTGTGGTGATAAGAACAAGTTATCTAGGGGAGGGGGAAGGCAATTCACCCCCACATTGCCCCACATTAGTTGTTCTCTAGAGGCCAATGGGATAGTCTTGCCAATTATAACCCCAAACGCTCCTTTTGGCGGGCTTTATAGGAGGCTAACAGCCAGATAGAGCCAGAAATCAAAGAAGGAGCAAGGACGAAAAAAGTGGCCATGGTTACGGGATGTTCCCGGGCCCACACCCAATAGATCATCACGGCAAAAATCAAGCCACAGTAAGCTAGTCCTAGAAAGGGGATGCCAATGACCAAAACGGCGAATTGAGTATCTTTATCCATAAAATATCGGGATGGCAGCGAAAATGTAGCTGATGGGTTTCGCTTACCCCTCTCCTTACTTATAATCTTCCTTCTGGGATTGCTTGCGGAAAAATAAGGTATTTTTTAGAATTAGGCGCTGATTATTGGGAGGCCTTCCTTGCCGAAACAAAGATTAGATTTATTATTAGTAGCCAAAAATCTCTGTGATTCCCGTCAACAGGCACAGCGATTAATTCGCGCTGGAGAAGTGAAAGTCAATCACCAAATCATCGATAAACCGGCCACAGAAATCGACCGGTCAGCGGTGATCGAGGTTAAGCAGAAACTGCCCTATTTGTCAAGGGGGGGCGAAAAATTAGCTAAGGCCTTAGAATTGTTTGCCATCGATGTCTGCGATCGCATTTGTTTAGATGGAGGCATTTCCACGGGGGGATTTACCGATTGTCTCTTGCAAAAAGGGGCAAAACGGGTTTATGGGGTTGATGTGGGTTATGGACAAGTGGCGTGGAGTTTACGGCAGGATGAACGGGTTATTTTACTAGAAAGAACTAATTTTCGCTATTTAACCCCGGAAAAGTTATACGGACAGGAAAAACCCGCCGATTTAGCAGTTATGGATCTGTCCTTTATTTCTTTGACCAAAGTTTTACCGACCCTGTGGACGCTATTAAATCCACCGCGAGAAGCGATTTTATTGGTCAAACCCCAATTCGAGGTGGGACGGGAAAAAGTTGGCAAAAAAGGGGTAGTTCGCGACCACCAAGACCAAGCGGGGGCGATTTTTCAGGTTTTACAGGCCGCCGAAGTCTTAGGATGGTTCTATCGGGGTTTAACTTGGTCTCCCATTACCGGACCTGCGGGTAACGTCGAGTATCTTCTCTGGTTATCCACCGATATCGGCCAAGTTAGTCCCAGTTTAGCAGCGATCGCAGAAATCACCCAAGAAGCGATCGAACAGTTTTAAACTAGGTATTTTCTCAAGGAAGTGGGAAGTGGGGGAGATTTTCAGAAAACCCTTGACAAATGGCGAGACTTGCTTTATACTTTATGTATAATCGGAATCCGTGCGCCCATATATATAGGGTTTTTCAGCGAAGATAAGAGAGAAAAAAATAGACTGAAAAATCGGATTGGGTAGGAAGAGGATAAAGGTATGAAGACAGAAATTTTCCCTCCCCGACAAGCATTAAACAAAGCATTTCTGAGAGTCAAACCGAATCTTTGTCAGGTAGAGAAGTTTCAAACCCACCCCCAGACAACTCCTGGGGAGATGGGAGATGTATTCTTACACACAAAAACGATGATCGGGGAGTTCAATATATCGGAAAATGGGAGAGATAACCCGAAAAATTATTGTTAAATCATGTTAAGTCCCGTAGATACGATTAAAATTCTCGAAAATCATCCCGATCGCACTTTTCAAGCTGGTGAAGTTATTTTTGCCGATGGCACGGAGGGCGAGTTAATGTACGGTATTCTTAGCGGAGAAGTGGAGATGTATATCAAGGAACAATTGATAGAAACTCTAGAAAAAGGGGATGTATTCGGAGCAGGATCGCTCCTGCATGGGGATAAACTGCGAGAATCCACAGCTATTGCCAAAACTGATTGTAAATTAGCCTGTCTCAATCAACCGCAGTTTTTATTTGCCGTGCAGGAAACCCCCATGTTTGCGATCGAAGTGTTAAGAAGTTATTCCGATCGCTTTCGCCGGTTGAAAAAAATCTTCACCAGTGAAGCATAGAGGAGCAAAGGAAAGCCATCCCCACCAAAACTATTGACCGAAAATCTCACCGATAGTTAAACGGGAACCATTGACCAAATCCCCACCAGAACGCGGTGATTTTCCCGATAATTGCACTTCTTTTAATAATAATAAACCCTCACCCGTCTGCACTACCGGCCCGAAATTTTTCCAGAGAGCCACGATCGATCCCACTTCTCCGCTTAGATGAGAAAGGTCTTTTGTCTGTAATTCTCGAGGCAGTTGACTAGGATCGTCTAGGGGAATAGTCGCCATCACTTTTAGAGGTTGTCCCCGGAAAGTGGTTAGCGCATGAGGATAAAAACCCCGGACTCGATCGTGAATTCTCCGGCCCGAATCTTGCCAGTGGATTAGATAGTCAGATTTTTGAATTAAAGGGGCATAGGTGGCATCGTCGTTATTTTGAGGAATTGGGGTAATTTCTGCTCGATCGAGCTTAGAGAGGGTTTCTAGGAGCAAATCCGCCCCTATTTGTCCTAGGGTTGCTCCCACCTGTTCGGCATGGTCAAAAAGAGCGATCGGGGTGTAGGCTTTCAGTAGCATCGGTCCGGTATCCATGCCCGCATCCATTAACATGGTGGTAATGCCGGTTTCTTTTTCTCCCCTAGCGATGCACCACTGCACGGGGGCTGCTCCCCGATATTTCGGTAAAATTGAGCCATGAACGTTAATACAGCCTAATCTCGGCATCTCTAGAATTTCTGGGGAGAGAATTTGTCCGTAGGCAACCACCACAAAGGCATCCACCCGCGATTGTCTGAGAAAATCTAAGGTTCGAGCGTTTTTTTTGACACTTTTGGGCTGCCAAACCGGTATTTGCCGTTCTATGGCTATTTGTTTCACCGGTGAGGGGATTAATTGATTACCCCTTCCCCGGCGCTTGTCCGGTTGGGTAACGACGGCAATTACTTCTATATCGGGATTGGCTAATAATTTTTTTAGGGTGGGAACAGCAAAAGTCGGGGTTCCGAAAAAAACAATACGCATGGGAGAGGGGGGGGATTTTTCAGTTATCAGTGAGCAGTAATCAGTGAATGTCCACTGAGTTATTAACGGCTAACTATGCCAGACCATTGAATTTTTTTGGCTTTTTCCCGACGATAGGAGAAAAAATGATCCTCTTGTTGATAGGTACAAAAAGGAGCGATCGCAATTTGTTCATCCCTAATTCCTAACTGTTGTAGTTGATGATAAATCACCCGTCGCACGTCTAAGCGCACTTTTCCTTTTTCCTCGTCAGCAAATAAGGGGGAGGGGGACAGGTTAAATAAATTCGCCAGAATTTGGTCGGGATTGGTTTCTTGGGGGAATAAACTTAAACCCACTTCTGCGGCAACTTCTGTCTCTACTTGATACACTTCCCCGGCAATTGCCGGCCCCAGGGCCAGCACTAAGTTATCTAAACAACTACCGGAGTTTAATAACTGCTTTACTGCTTTGGGAACTATCCTTTTGGCCGTCCCTCTCCATCCAGAATGAATCGCCACCCCAACACCAGTAGAGCGATCGCCTATTAGTACGGGCGTACAATCAGCACTGGCCACCCAAATCCCTTGACCGGAAGCATCGGTGATAATTCCATCCGCTTCGACAATTTCCGGGTTAGTAATCCCTTGGGGATTTAATAGGCGATCGCCATGTACCTGTTTGACCCGATAAACCGGTACATTTGCCCCCAGAGCAGCCGTAAAAGCTTCCGGGGTTTGGGGGTAATAATGACGGGTAAAAAAGCCGTGGGACCAGTCCTCTAGGAGACTACAGGTAAGATAGGGCAATCCTTGCCATATTTGCCATTGCCACAGAGAAGTCTCGGTTAATCGGACATCGATCGCTACATTGGTCACAGTCTAAACCTCTCTTGCTGCATTAATACCTCGTTCTTTCCTATCCTAGTTCTGAGCTTGGCAAACGGCAACCGGAAGATTATTTATATCTCCGGTAAAAATCAAAAATTGTTGTTAGGGTTAGGAGTCAGTAGCCAGTAGTCTCCGATCAGAAAAATAGTAGAGGAGGAACAAGAGAGAGAGCCATCGATGAATTAGAGAGATTATTGCCGAATAATCCCCTAAAATCGGCTTCTTTAAACTTATTGTATAATCTGAGTAGAAATCTAGAAGCGTTATCGAAAAAAACACAGGAGGATAGGCAGTTTATTATGCGTTTAGCTCCACTTTACCAACAGGATAGAGAACAAGCGGTTCAAGAG
>NZ_JADBRW010000008.1:0-3137 GCF_020247025.1 Microcystis sp. M109S1 | reverse complement strand
TATTGAACAACTAACTTACAAGGCAATTTTAGTCGGAATAAAAGTTATTACGACTAATGAAAGCTATACGTCTAAATGTAGTTTCTTAGATTGGGAACCAATTGGCAAACAAGAAAAATATTTGGGCAAGAGAGTTAAAAGAGGATTGTTTAGAAGTTCTTCAGGTTATCTCTATGGAGCAGATATTAATGGTTCGTTAAATATAGGGAGAAAGGTAGTCGGAGAGGTTGCATTTAGCAAGAATCCGATAGAGAGGCTTGTAGTTAGCCCTGTACGGGTCAAAGCGTACAAAGCTGATTCAAAGTGCGACGTTTGCGTACAGAATTAGTAACTATAACAGGCAATTCTTCCCTCACCCCCAAGGAGTGAAACTCCTCATTGCCGCGAGGCAAATTCCCCACCCCCCTAGGTGTCCGGGTGGGGAAGGTACGCGGAATCGTTCACCCTAATTTCGGTAAACCCATACTATAGTTCTGCACTCTGGCGTTGAGATTATAGCTAATTTCCCCTTTTTGCAGGAGAGAACGGATAAAATGTTCTAGATCTGAACCGATGCGACGGAGATTATATTCGCTCAGTTCTTCCCCATTGTAGGATTCTACCAATTCATCAAACTTACTATAAACCTTATTGAGAGCCACTTCTTCCCAATTAAATTCATTATCGGGATCCACATCAAGAGTCAAGACATTGTTACTCTCGATTAATTGATTATTTTTTACTTCAGCCGTATAAATGCGAATATGACGGGTCGTGGATTTTAACAGCATGGAATCTTCAGGGTAAGTTAGACGCTATGTCTAAGATTTTGCCATGATTTGCGGAATTGGGGAATTGGGAAGTTTTTTTCAGTGATCAGTAAACAGTAAACAGTAATCAGTGAAAAGACAACACTGTTACTGTCACCCATGTACTGCTCACTTAACACCCCCACTGATAACTGGTAACTGATAACTGATAACTGATCACTGAGATGGCTGTCTCCCGAACAATGTTTACGGATCGACCAGAAACGTGATACTATGATAGATTGCAGTGTTTAAGTAGAGATCACGAGTCCTATGGCCTTAACCCAGACCAAAAAACAAGAACTAATCAGCCAATATCAGGCCCACGAAACCGATACAGGATCATCGGAGTTACAGGTAGCTTTCTTAACCGAGAGAATCAACCAACTGACCGAACACCTGAAAGCTAACCCGAAAGACCATGCTTCCCGTCGGGGATTACTCCAGATGATCGGTCGTCGTCGGGGACTGTTAACCTATATCCAGAAGAAAGATCAACAACGTTATCAAACCCTGATTGGTCGTCTCGGAATTCGCCGTTAAGCATACCCCCTTTGCATCCCTACCATGGCCTCTGAATCGAAATCGACGGAGAAAAAAGCACGTCTCCCCTTTGAGCCGCGCCAAAATAAGCGAAAAACCCCGAAAATTGCCCCTAGTCCCGTGCCACCGCCCCTAAAAAATCGCTCCGAGGAAACCAGCTTAAAGGCGATTCCGCAAGTGGTCAGTCAACGGATGGCCAAACGGATGGCGGTATTTTGTGGCCTGCCGACGGCACTGGGGATAGCTTCCTTTTTTGGCTTCTACTGGATTATTAGCCACGATCTTCTCGAAATCCCTTCCTACGTCGCCATGCTCGTCAGTTTAAGCCTATTTGGTCTAGGTTTCATCGGTCTGAGTTATGGCATCTTCTCCGCTTCTTGGGATGAGGATCGGGTGGGGGATTGGCTAGGATGGCAAGAATTTCAAGCTAATTTTGGCAGAACGATCGCCGCGTGGCGGTCCGGCAAAAAAGAAGTGGAAGAAAAATAGATAACCTCTAGAAATCGTCAACAATAGAGATTAAAGAAAAAAATAAAAGGTTAATGCCATGATTATTGTCATGAAAGTTGGTTCCCCGGAAATTGAAATCGAGCGCGTCAGTGCCGAATTCGAGGCATGGGGATTAAGTCCCGAAAAAATCGTCGGTAAGCATAAAGTTGTCATCGGTTTAGTCGGAGAAACCAGGGAATTAGACCCCCTACAAATCCAAGAATTAAGCCCTTGGATCGAAACCGTCCTGCGAGTCGAACAACCCTTCAAACGCGCCTCTTTAGAATACCGTCACGGCGAATACAGCGAGGTTTTAGTCCCCACTCCTAACGGTGTTATCCCCATCGGCAGAAATCATACCGTTAGCATTGTCGCCGGCCCCTGTTCGGTGGAAAATGAAGCGATGATCGTGGAAACTGCCAAACGAGTGGCGGCAGCCGGAGCGCAATTCCTCCGCGGTGGTGCCTACAAACCCCGCACTTCTCCCTATGCTTTCCAAGGTCACGGGGAAAGCGCTTTGGAATTACTAGCGGCGGCTAGAGATGCCAGTGGTTTGGGTATTATCACGGAAGTAATGGACGCGGCGGATCTCGATAAGATTGTCGAAATAGCCGACGTGGTGCAAGTGGGGGCGCGCAATATGCAGAATTTTTCCCTCCTGAAAAAAGTTGGGGCGCAACCGAAACCGGTCCTACTCAAGCGCGGCATGGCGGCCACTATTGAAGATTGGTTGATGGCGGCAGAATATATCCTCGCGGCAGGAAATAGCAATGTCATTCTCTGCGAACGCGGTATCCGCACCTTTGACAGTAAATATACTCGCAATACCCTAGATTTATCCTGTATTCCCGTTTTAAGAACTTTAACTCACCTGCCGATCATGATCGATCCTAGCCACGGTACGGGTAAATGGGAATATGTCCCGACCATGGCCATGGCTTCCCTGGCAGCTGGGGCCGATTCCTTGATGATCGAGGTACATCCTAACCCGGCGAAGGCCCTATCTGATGGGCCGCAATCCTTGACCCCCGACCGGTTCGATCGATTAACTCAGGAGTTAGCGGTCATTGGTAAGACGATCGGGCGTTGGCCCCAGGTTCCAGCACTGGTTTAATAAGATGATTAGGGGGTGAATCAACCCCCTTTTTTGGGCATAAATTTCGCTTTTCGGGGCAGTTATGGTGACAGTTCCTCTGGAGTTAAATACTAGCGAAATCCGGGCAGAAAGACGGGTTACTTTTTATCATCTCAATTGGCTATCCTATCAGCAAATTTTACAGGCACTAGGAGAAAATAATCGCGCCCATTTATTTTATG
>NZ_JADBRW010000079.1:0-5653 GCF_020247025.1 Microcystis sp. M109S1 | reverse complement strand
GGTGGTCGAGGGAATCAACAATAAACTTAAACTAATAAAACGAAGAGGCTATGGCTTTAGAAACTTTCGGAATTTTTGGGTTAGAAGTATGTTATCTTGGCATCTTGTCTGTTGATTTAGCATAAAGAGTAACGAAGAGCCGGCTTTTCTGGACGAATAATCCTCTATACCATGATTTTCAATAAATACCCGAATTGTGTTTCTTAGTTGATCTTCTCCGTCTCCTACCCACCCCGAATTTTTCCCCTTTCGTTCTTTTAATTCTACAAAAATCAAACAATTAGCATAGGTCAGCATTCCCTCACAGCGTTTATCCATACTACTACCATCGAGTTTTCTAATTTCAATACATTTATCAATAGCGGTAAATGTCACTTCAATTTCTTGAGAGTTTTCCACAATAGCAATCCAATCACTGGGATTTTCTGTATCTAAATAAGCGGGATTTTCTGAGGGAGATGGCGGATCACAAATTCCAAATTTATGCCGATGGGTTTGACTCTGACATTTTTTATCAAAGAAATTAATATTCATAACTGTTCTTCGATTTCTAGTAAATCATCAAAAAGCTGATTTGTCTCTCCTAGGGAAAGATTGAGATAATTTTCATCAGAAGGTAAACCCTCATAGGTAGCAAGTTCTCGGATTTCTCCTTGCTCTGTTAATTCATATACAATAGCATCTTCTGCCGCTATACAAGAGGCTTTCGGGACAATTTGGTTGAGCTTTTCTTGGAGATAATCGGCGTTAGAAATCGCTGATGATAGGATTTTTTTGATAACTTTATCCGCTTTGATAGCTAGGGTTAGATCGTTGATAATATAAGGACTATGAGTAGTCAAAATTAGTTTATTTCCCTGGGTTAAATTGGCAAATTCAAATAATTTATATAAAATCTTTTTCTGAGATTGGGGAAATAGATTCTGCTCGATTTCTTCCACAATATTTACAAAACACTCATTGCGGTATTTAGAAGATAACACTTCTAGTGCTGCCTTTTTTAGGTCATCGGAAAGATTATCATTAGAGAGAATTTTCTCGATTTCCATTTTTAATCTTTTTTGCTCCTCTCCACTGAGTTCATTGCGGGAAGTTTCTTGAGTTCGATTAATCGATAAAGCAATATTTCGAGAAACGAGAAATAAAGGAACAAAAGACTGAAAACCACTGGAAGCTTCTGATAGATTTAGTTGATAATCACTACCCACAATCTTGACCAGTCTATTAAGTTTATCAAATTCCAATTTAACCTCACCTACTGGCAAAGTCAAACTGCCAGATAATTCCTGTTGTGAGCGATCCAATTCTTCCCAGAAAGTATATAATGATTCTGGCAGTCCTTTGAGTTTTTCTGGCCATCTTACTGCACTCAAAAAGTTTCGCTCTGCCGGTACATACATAATTTTTGGTACTCGATACTTTGGATTATCAGTACGCTCGATCGATAATTTAGCATTTTCAAAACTAATTCTATAAACATCTCCATTGTATTCAATTTGGGTTTCGGGTAAAAAGTAATTGGTTAAATTTTGGTACTGACAAAAAGATTTAACAAAACGATTATATTTAATAACATATTTTTCCTCTAAATCTCCACGATATAGAGCTTTTTCCAACCAGCTTAATGTTGATATTAATTTAGCAATGCTACTTTTTCCAGTTCCTTGATTACCGATAAAAATCGTTACTTTCCGAACGTCGATAAAACCATCATTTTCTACTAAACCCGCCTTAATTGGACCGAAGTTTTTAACTTTAATTTGGCTCATTGTTATCCCCTTGATTGACGATAATAAATTTTGGGCAGTAATTTGTCCTGAAAAAAGCTCGTGTTGAACACGAGCTAAATTAATTAACTTCAAGGACTAATTAGCCACCAACCTTAACTACTGGTTTAAAACTAGGAACAACCAGTTCACTGTCCTGTTTAGTCAGCTTATTGTATAACCGTTCCGTATTGGGGAAATTAGCGGCCGGTAGAGTCGGGAAACGACGATAGGGAACCGTATCTTCACCAAATAATTGTAGGTATTCCATGCTATTAACCATAGCACCGATAAAGGCTTTTAATCCCTTAGTTGCCAGAATTTGGTTATATTTCTGGATTTCCTTTTGATTCAAGGGAGCGCGACCTAAGAAGTGCTTGGTTCCCAATTCAATTACTTTCGTATTCGGATAGGGAGCATAGAATTCTTTCAGGTAAAGATCCGAACCACCTAAACCCTCAATAAACTCTTTCACCGTGATCTCAGCATTGCTCAATTTACTCTCTAAAGCGGTAAATTCGGCATTGATGATATAGGGTTCGAGATCTCGTTCAAAAATCTGACGATAGGCGGCGCGAACAGTATTTTGTACGGCAACTTTATCCAGATTAGTTAACAGTTTAAAGACCTTAGTTTGTTCCCGTTGAACCGTGACACCTTGACCGACACGAGATTGAATATCGGGTTCAGTGCGAATCGAGACCAAAGGTGTACCCAATTCAATAAAGCGCGGGGTTTCCTCTTTATCAACTCTTTGGCCGATATCTTCGCGGAGATTGCCCAAACGCACCATCCGTAACTGCATCCCTTGGGGAGTTAGATAGCGCTCGTAGGGGACCGTATCTTCACCAAAAGCTTCCGTATATTCAGGACTGTCGATAAGGGCATCGATTAAAGCATAGAAGCCTTTTTTCGAGCAAAGATCGAAATATTGATTCATTTCCTGACGACCGTAGGTGGGACGACCGAGCAGACGACGGTGAATATATTCGATCGCTTTGACCACATAGAGAGGAGTCCAGTAGATTTTCCGGAAAGCCTCGGATTTAGCTAGGGTTTTGATAAACTCGCGCAGAGTAATATCGCCATTTTCTAACTTAATCTCGGCCACGGACAAACGCTGACCTTCGTAGGGCATTCGACCGAAAACCTGACGATAAGCCGCTAAAATCACTCTTTGGGTGGAAATTTCGCCAAATTTAACGCTTACCCCATTGCTAGAACCGGGTAACTCGTTATTGAGACGGAAAACTTTCGGTCCCAAAGTACCGGGGAATTCACCTCGGGCGCCGGGGTTGCTATTTTGGTTATTAGTGGCAGGTCCGCGGTGGATGAGGATACGTTTGGTATCTTTACCAAAGGGAGCGGGACTAGAACTAGGTTCGCGGGTTTCTTTCGGGAAAATTGCCCCAAATTGGATTTCTAGGGGATCATTTCCGGAACCGTAAACGTGCTGATCCGGTAAGGGGCGATCGTATTTAGCAAAGGTGGTGATAAATTGGGGAACTTTGCGGAAAGGTGCGCTGTAGTTAAACAGGTCGATCTGCATCCCCCAGTTACGACATTCCTGCGCTTCTGCACCCAAACCCCGGAGATAGGGAACGGTTTCTTCGCCGAAATAGTCGGAATACTCCTGAGAATCGACTAAAGCATCGATTAACGCCGCTAAACCGCCGCTAGAGACGATCGAGAAGTATTTCTGCACTTCTTCCCGGGAGGAAGGACCGCGACCGAGGAAATGACGGAAAGCCAATTCTAGGGCGCGACTATTGATAAAAGGTTCAAAGAACTGTTTGCGGTAGAGAGGCGATTTACCGAGACGACGGACGAATTCTTTCATCGAGATGTCGCCGTTTTTCACCTTCGATTCTAGGTCAGAAATGGACTGACTGTAGGCGCGAGTGATGTCCCGTTCAAAAATTTGTCTGTAGGTGGCCTTGATAATCGAAGATTTTTCCGACTCCGATAAACCGGTTTTCATGACAAACTTTTGCCGTTTTTCGGCGGCGTTGTAGTAGCTTTGGGGAAGACTTAAACCCTGTTGGTCACTACTGGGACGCTGACGCAGTTTATTAGAGGGGGTGGGGGCTTTTAATTCACCCAGTAGGATATTGAAATAGTCACTGATTAAAGTGGCCGCATCCTTGTCTCTTTGGAAATACTCGATCGAAGCGGCCCGCATTTCTTGTAGGGCCACGATGGTGGCATCAATGGAACAGGCATTTTCGAGAACTTCCCTTAAACCGCGGGTGTTAACGATCAGGATACTGGTATCACCTGCCACGATCGCATAAGTAACGTAACGCAGGAACCAGGATAAATCCCGGAGGGACTTCTGCATATTGCTCGGACCGTAACGAGAGACGTTAATCGGTCGGAATCCGGGGGGAATCGGGCCGCTAGAGGTGAAAATCCCTTTTAAGCCACCGAGTATGCCACTGCCGCCACCGGCCCCGCTTTCAGCGTAGGTAACGGTTCCTAATTTCATCCCTTCCTGGACGTTGGTAACTTTACCCGCACCCACCAGGGCCAATTCTTCCACGGGGGGTTTTTCTAGGTAGGCCATGGGTGAACCACCGGTAAAAATCCGGTTAGCTGCCCGCGAGACGATCAGATCGGAGTTCCGGGTGAGTGTTTGGGCAATATCTAAGCGCTTGCTCCCCGATTGGAAGTAGGCGATCAGTTCATTGAGTTCGGGTTTATCGAGAAAGCGGTCTTGTTGTTCTGCTTGGGTAATAGCAGATACCGGGACGGTTTGATAGAGTTGGGGACGCGCTAAGGAGCTGCCACCGCTTGCCTTAAGACTCATTGGATTTTAACTATCTCCCTTGACGATGTGCTGAGTTCTCCAATCGTGGAGGCGATCGGTCTTAAAACCAGATGTTTAAAAATTTAATCAGCATCTAGATTAAAACTTTTTGCGCTTCCTGAGATAGTTTATTAAGAATTATATAGATTTTTTTCGCTAAACTTACCGATCGGTCTATTCTGACACCCCACCCGTATGGGAGGCTAACCAGTCTAAATAGGTCTGAGAACCCGCCACAATCGGTAAAGCGATGATTTCTGGGACTGCATAGGTATGAAGTTCCTGTATCTTCGCCGATAACTGCTCAAACTGCTTTAAATCGGTTTTAATCGCTAATTGCCATTCGCTCTCGTTTTCAATCTGTCCCTGCCAACGATAAATGGAACGAATCGGGTAAATACTGACACAAGCTGCCAATCGCTCGTTAAGTAAGGCGATCGCTAAGTTTTCCGCTTCCGTTTCGCTGGTTGTTGTCACCAGCACCACTCCAAAACTGGTTAATCTTTCGGTCATACTAAATCCGTTGAGTATAGGCTACATATCAGGATAGGCAAGAGGCAAAAGGCAATAGGCAAAAGGAGGAATAGATAATCAGTCTTTAATAACCGGATTTAGTATGATAACCGATAACTGATAACTGATCACTGATCACTGATCACTGATCACTGAATTTAGGCGATCGTTTTTTCTAAAGCGGCCAGATCGGGAATACAGAGAGATTGCTGCTGTCGTTGAATCAGGCCTTTTTTCTCCAATTTGGTCAAGGATCGGGTCACGGTTTCCCGGGCCAGGCCACTAATACCACTCAATTCCCGGTGAGGTAAATTGGGAATTACCGTACCCTGGCAGCTGTTTTCTCCTTGACCTTCGGCTAAAAAGAGTAAAGTATCGGCGACTCTGGAGAGACTATCGGCCTCCCGTACACGTAAACGCCGGTTAAGTTGACGCAAACGCTTGGCCATTAACTGAGAAAGACGAATTCCCGCTAAAGGTTCCGATTTGAGCAGATTAACAAAATCTTGGGCGGGAATACTGCTAATTGTGGCCGTGGTTAAGGTGATAGCATCGGTGGAGCGGG
>NZ_JADBRW010000078.1:0-16013 GCF_020247025.1 Microcystis sp. M109S1 | reverse complement strand
GCAGGTGGTGGCGGTGAGCAGGGTGGGGATCATGATGACACCGAACCAACCGATGTATAAACGGTTGTTGGTGCTGGTGATCCACTGACAGAACTGCTCCCACAGGGAAGCGCTCTCGCGCTGTTGTAGAGTGGTGGTCATTGGTTTATGATTCCTATTAAGTTATCGAGGTACGATTGATGATGTCTCTATCTTAGAGATTTTGTAACGGTTTGTAAAGGGGTTTCAGAAAAGTATTACTTGTTGAAGATATAAGTTCAGCTTATGCTAAGTTTATAGGGTTTCTTGACCAAGTTTTCCTTTTGGGGAGTCCGTCGTCAGAAGCGGATGCCAAATCAGGTCATACTTCATGTTTATGAAAAAAACCCAGATCTCGAACTCAGGTTAGACTAAAAAGAGAAATTTAATCATAATGGCGGTTGTCATGACTATGGTAGAAAAAGTTCGTAAAACCGAGGCGGAATGGCAGGCCCAGCTAACTCCCGAACAGTTCCAAGTTACTCGCAAAAAGGGAACAGAACGGGCTTTTACGGGTAAATATCACGATAATAAAGAAAAAGGTATTTACAAATGTGTCTGCTGTGGTACGGAGTTATTTACTTCTGACAACAAGTATGATTCGGGTACTGGTTGGCCGAGTTTCTGGACCGCTACTAACGAGGCTAATATTAAGTACGAACGAGATGTTAGTTTTTTCATGGTGCGGACAGAGATTGTTTGTGCCGCCTGTGATGCTCATCTCGGTCACGTTTTTAATGATGGTCCACCCCCGACGGGAAAACGCTATTGTCTCAACTCTGCCGCTTTGCAGTTTGAAAAAAATCCCTAAAGCAAAAAGAGGTCTGGAAAGACCTCTTTTTTTAAGTTCCAGTGGCAGCCAATTACAGTAAACCTGTATTAGTTCCCGGTTTACCAGTAGCTAACTGCACTTTGACAATTTTGCCGCCCATTTTCATGATGCGTTGTTGCTCACGAAACCAATTATCGTAGGGAACGAGTTTGGTGAAATAGGTATTTTGTAATTCCCGTTGTGTCCGAATGCGGCTTTGGCTAGGAACACAAGCGGTGATTTTGAACATCCGCATGGATTGATTTCTCCTAATCGCTGAAAAACTTGTCGCTTAAACTAACGAAGGCTTTTTCCTAAAATAACAAAGGTCGGGAGTCAAGGATCAATACTAGCTCGTCAAAACCTATCTTGGACAGATTCAGCCTTTAAAGACCTAGCACTCATCCTCGGCTTCCCGAACCCTATTTTGTCCGAGTTCGTTACTTCTAGCTTAAGCCAGAGCTAATGTAGTCGAAGTAAATCCCCATTTCTTTACCCGCATCAGCACCAACTAAACTAGCGGTGACTTCTTTCATCGCTTGGATAGCTTGAACGGTGGAGGAGATGGGTACACCTAAAGAGTTGTAGGTTTCTTTCAGTCCGTTGAGAACGCGCTCGTCGAGGATAGAAGGATCTCCAGCTAACATAGCGTAGGTAGCATAACGGAGATAGTAGTCGAGGTCACGGATACAAGCGGCGTAACGACGGGTGGTGTACATATTGCCACCGGGACGGGTTACGTCAGAGTATAACAGGGACTTAGCCACAGCTTCTTTAACGATACCAGCAGCGTTAGCGCTAATGACACTAGCGGCGCGCACGCGCAGTTCACCGGTGGCGAAGTAGCCTTTCAGTTTGCCGAGAGCAGCAGCGTCAAGGTATTTGCCTTGAACGTCAGAAGAGTTGATAACAGAAGTAATTGCGTCTTGCATGGTGGTTCTTCCTTGGGTTTTGCTTAATCTTAAGAGGTTTACGAGGGGTGTGTCTAGAACAATTCACAAAGGAGTTATTCTAGGACATAGAGCCGATCACGTAATCGAAGTAGGAAGAAGCTTCAGAAGCATCGTCAGAAGACATAAGACCGGTAGCAACTTCTTTCATTTCGCGAACGCTTTGAGCTACGGCACCGATGTCGGTTCCTAAAGATTTGTACATTTCACGCACACCGACTAAACCGATTTCTTCAATCGGGGTGACATCACCAGCAACTACTCCGTAGGTGATTAAACGTAGGTAGTAGTCCATGTCACGCAGACAGGTAGCGGTCATTTCTTCGCCGTAAGCGTTGCCACCGGGGGAAACGATGTCAGGACGTTTTTGGAATAAGCGATCGCCAGCTTGTTTGACGATGGTTTCGCGAGCGCCGGTTAGGGTTTCAGCGATGCGTAAACGAGCGGCACCACTGGTAACGAAGGCTTTAATTCTGTCTAGTTCGCCGGGGCTGAGGTAACGAGCTTCAGCATCAGCATTCACGATCGATTTCGTGACGATACTCATTGATGGATTCCTCCCAACTAAGTGAGATTAATAAACTTAATCTGACATTTTATAGCAGTTGTGGTCACTAGGCTCAAGTTATCTCGTTTCCGCCTCAGCGTCTCAAGACTTCCCTAGCTAGAGCGACCTAACGCAACTATTTTGCGGCATCTGGTTCACCTTCTCACTATTTTCGTAATACTTTTTAACATTTGCCCGAAGAAGGAAGCACCAGAGTGGGGAGCGATTTTTCAGTGAGCAGTAAACAGTAATCAGTAATCAGTGAACCTCGATCTAATATTATCTCAAGACTAAAAGTCTTTCTAGTTAAGGAATCTACCCAAATAAAAATGATTTTAATTGCCTCATATTTTTTCAGTGAAATTGAATTAGCAACGATAGATATACATTTCAGCCATCGAACTACTTGGTTAGTACATAGACCAAAAGCAAGCTGTGATTGGGTTATAATTTTTGGAGATGTCTAGTGAACTGAAAACTCGCATCTGATCACTGATCACTGAAAAGGCTGTCTCCTGGTTTACCCTAGCCAATTAATGGCTCCTTTAATCCAGTCTTCTGGCTGAGTATTTTTACTAAATAAAGCATCTTGACTGAGGACTGCGATAGCTCGATCGATCTCCTCCCGGCTGTATCCTAAAGCTAAAAGGGTCATCTGCACATCTTCAAGGATTTCCGCTGCCGGTAGTATTGCCGTGGTTGTCGTCGTCGCTTCTCTTAGTTGTCGCCATGCTGCCAATTTAGTTTTTAACTCTAAAGCGATTCTCTCTGCTGTTTTTAAGCCGACTCCGGGGGTTTTGCTCAAAATTTTGGTATTTCCTGTCACTATCGCCACCACAAGTTCCTCAATCCCCAAGGTATCGATTAAAGCTAGGGCTAATTGCGCTCCAACTCCATTGACGGAAAGCAGTTGACGAAACAGATCTCGCTCTGGGGCGGTGCCGAAACCGTACAATAAAGGCTGCTCCTCGCGAAGGAGTAGGTGAGTAAAAATCTGACAACTATCATTGTTATCGTTGCCGATGTCTAGGGCTAATCGCGAGGGAATTTGGATTTCGTAACCGATCTGGTTTACGTCTAAAATCAAGATCAGTCGGTTATTAGGGGTTTTGAGCACCTCGATCGCTTGTCCCCGTAAATAATTAATCATTGATTTAATTCTCCTACGAAAATAACCGAACCACAGGGATGACGGTTTTTACTCCCTGAAGGAATGCCGGGGAGATTTTCATTTTTGTTACAATTGTTAACAGAAGTGAATGGCGTAATTGATAACCTAATCTTCTTGGCGTTAGTCCCCAATAATTGGAGAAGATACAAAATGAATGGCAACATTAGAGTCGGGAATCTCTTTGGAATTCCCTTTTATATTAATCCTTCTTGGTTCTTCGTTCTGGGGTTAATTACCTTAACCTATGGGAGAGATTTAAGTCAGTTTCCCCAGTTAACGGGAATCATGCCCTGGCTATTAGGATTTTTTGCCGCTATTCTCCTATTTGCCTCCGTGGTTGCCCACGAATTAGGTCATAGTTTTGTTGCCATCGCCCAAGGTATTGAAGTCAAATCAATTACCCTCTTTTTATTCGGTGGGTTGGCAACTCTCGGCAGAGAATCGAAAACTCCTCTAGAAGCTTTTCTAGTAGCAATTGCTGGCCCTTTAGTTAGTTTACTGCTCTTCGGTATCTTCCTAATTATTGGTTCCAATATTAGTTTAAGCGCGCCCCTGGCGGCGATTCTTTCTCTCCTGGCCTATATCAACCTCGCCCTAGGGTTATTTAACCTGATCCCCGGTTTACCTTTAGATGGTGGTAATATCCTTAAAGCCATCGTCTGGCAAGTAACGGGTAATCCCAATAAAGGGGTTTTATTCGCTAGTCGTTTCGGTCAATTTTTTGGTTGGTTAGCGATTGTCATCGGTGCGCTATCAATTCTCGGAATCAGTCAATTTGGCAGTTTTTGGACGCTATTAATTGGCATTTTCCTCCTACAAAATGCCGGCTTTTCCGCTCAATCAGCTAAGGTTCAAGATTTCTTAAGTCGCTACACCGCTAAAGATGTTATCTCTCCTAATAGTCCTGTAGTGCCGATTAATTTAACCCTGCGCGAGTTTGCTAATAATTATGTTATCGGTAAACAACAATGGTCTAAATTCTTAGTTACCGATAGCGAAGGTAAACTATTAGGAGTGATTAATGTAGAGGATCTGAAAACGATTCCTACTTCCCAATGGACAGAGGTAAATATCGGCCGGTTATTACAAACTAGCGAAAGTCTCAAACTGGTTTTGTCTAATACTTCCCTCCTAGATGTGGTGAAAATTTTGGAAGGAGAAAATTTATCTCAAGTGACAGTGGTAGAAGAAAACGGCACGGTTTTGGGATTAATTGAGAAAGCTTCTATCCTTACTTTTCTCGCCCAAGAAACCCAAAGTAAACCCGCTTAATCAGTTATCAGTTATCAGTTATCAGTTAAGTAGGTGGGTGGAATTAAATATAAGATGAACGTAGGTTGGGTTGAAGTATGAAACCCAACGCCCGCATGGGTTACGAAGTGCGCTAACCCATCCTACAAATAATTGTGCCTCCCTACTTATCAGCTAGAATCAGTTAGGTAAATGTAATTTTCACCTCGATATTCTCGCATAATTTTGTCTATTATCTCCTGACTATACTAACTGTCGCATTGCTTGCCACAATTGCTCGTATTCTTGCTCGGTTGCTGGCGATAAAGGGTTTAAAAAATCGCTGTTTTTGATTGCTTCTGGATTGACAAGTAAAGGATTATTTTTAATATCTGGGGGAATTTGGTCGGGATTTTGAGTGAGAATTAGGGGTGATAATCCGGAGGTAAATAAAGAAATTTTAGTGGCGGATTCTGGTTGCCAACAAAAATCAATCCATTGCTCGACAAGAGAATTAGGAGTAGTTAAAACTGGTTTTACCCACACATCTGACCAGAGAGAAGTCCCAGATTTGGGGACAACAACTTTAATTTTATTATAGCGATCACTCACTGGTAAAATATCATTAGACCAACCCACAGATAGCCAGACATCACCGAGTATCAGGGGTTGTAAATAATGTTGAGAACTATAAAATCTTACCTGTTTTTGTAAAGCAAATAGCTGGTCTTTTAGTGCCGTCACTTGCTTTAAATCACTAGAATTATAAGAATAACCCAATTTTTTTAGTGTTAAACCGATGACTTCGCGACGATTATCAATTAGGGCAATTTTACCGGTTAATTCCGGTCGCCATAGATCGGACCAATCTTGTGGCCGCCAGTCAAATTGAGCGAATTTTTCCTCATTATAGGCAATTACTGTCATTCCCCAACGGTAGGGCGCACCCCAGACTTTACCCTCTGTTTGCGGTTGTCCTTGGGCATTGCGAGTCATGTTTTCTTGCCAACGGGGGGGCAGTTTTGACCAATTAGAAAGTTGAGAAGTATCTAGGGGTTGAATTAAGCCGTTGGTAATCGCTTTTCCTAGCCAAGCATCCCCTAGGGTGACTAAATTACCCAGCGCTGGGTTTTGTTCCCTAAAAGGGATAGGAATCGAAAATTGTGAGGCTGGTTGCTCCTGATTTTTTAACCATTTTTCCAACAATTTTAATAGCTCTTTCAGCTGCCTTTCCGACTGAAAATTTACTTTTTTTTCGGCAATAGTTTTCCGAAAATCTGTTAGTAATCGCGGCGGAATCGAACCAGATAGGAGAAAAATGCTCGGATCGCCGCTTCCAGAAGCGCAGCCACTTAAACCCCCCGCTAAGGCGATTGTACCTAATCCTTGCAAAAAAGAACGTCTGTTTAACATATCGCCCGCCGATTTTCAACTTCAACAGTAATAATTGCCAGTTTCTAGCCTTAAATTATTATAGAACGATTTTTAACAGAATGTAAACTAGGGAGTTTTGCCGCTACCGATTTCAGCTATAGATCAGCTTTGTTGTTAACTTTTATGGTAGAAAACTCTGATTTTGTCCTAGTTAAAGCTAGGATAGAAAGAGTAAGCTAAGGAGCGAGGGTATAAGACTATGTTAGACAATAATGACCAAGATTTTCTTTATTCTTGTCGTTGTGGACAAGCCAATTTTCAGTCGGTAAAACATCAATCGGGTATTTTATTAATCGGGGGAGCGGAAGGAGGTAAATTAGGAGAAGATCAGGCGACAAAATGGTTATTGAATCGAGCTAAAGGCGGTAATTACTTAGTGTTGCGCTTTGGCAATCTTGGCGGTCAAGCTGATTGGATTTGCGATAATTACCGCTCCCTGATCGGCTCGGCGGCGGAACTATCAATTGATAGTCGTGAAGCGGCGAATCATCCTGATGTTATCGAATATATTCGTAATGCCGATATTCTTTTTTTTGCCGGTGGTGATCAAAATCAGTACGAGGATTTGTGGGAAAGCACAAAGGTGGAAACAGCGATCAATTATCTGATCAATGATAAAAAAGTTCCCGTGGCGGGAACCAGCGCAGGAATGGCTATTCTGGGTGATTTTTACTATGCGCCCACTCACGAAGGGGTACTGAGTTCGGAAATCTTAAATAATCCCTTTCACTTCAACACTAAAGACTTCTATCGGAGTGATTTTATTCGGGTTCCTTTTCTCAAAAAAGTCGTGACAGATACCCATTTGGATCGACTCAATCAAGATCATCCCGAAACAAGATATGGTCGCCTTTTTGGTTTTTTAGCCCGCAATGTACACGATAATCACAATCAACTGCCCGCCTACGCTATCGGTTTAGAAGAAGGTGCTTTTCTGGCGATCGATGATCATGGTATCGCCAAAGTCTACGGCAACGGCACCGATAAGGGACAAGATGCCTATTTTCTGCAAACTAACGGGACTCTACCCGAACAGATGGAGCCGGATCGGCCTTTAATCTGGAATAATAACGGTCAAGCGGTGAAAGTCTATCGCATCGCGGGAACTCCCTCCGGCAGCGGTAAATTTGACCTCAAGGATTGGTCTAGTGCTGCTGGCGGTCGCTGGGAATATTGGTACACTAAAGGGGGAATAGCCGGGTTTAAGCGGGTTCCGGTAGCCTGAAGGTCATTTTTGTCAAAAAAGTGAGTTCTCTGGGTGTTAGGATTAATTTTGAGGCAATAAGGAGAATTTTTTCAGCTATGACCCCTGAATTAATCACTTTCGGTCGGTATCTCGCAGGTGAATTTGAAAATCAACGGCAAGCGCAAGCAGAACCGGTGTGGTACGTTCACCTGCGTTTATGGTTGCGTCCGCTGCCTTTATTTCGGGAAGACAGCATCGCTCTTTTTGCCGAACAGGCGAGTATAATCAATTTAGACCAACCTTACCGACCGCGACTGTGGCGATTAATGCGCTCGGAATCGGGAGGGTTAGAGGTTAGGCATTATATGTTTAATGACCTGAAATCCGTGCAAGGTGCGGGCAAAAATCCCGATATTTTGCGAAAAATTAGCTTAGAAGACCTAACTTTCCTGCCTACTTGCACTTTAGCGGTCAAAGTCCATACTCTCGCTGATAATCAATACCAGTTTATCGCCCAACCGCAACCGGAACAGCGCTGTCAATTCACCTATGAGGGTACAACCTATCAGGTGGCTTTAGGTTTCGAGGTGACGAGTCATAGCCTAAAAACCTACGATAAAGGCCTAGATCCTGGCACCGGTAAGGGAATTTGGGGCGCTCTGCTCGGTCCCTATCAATACGAGAAAAAACGGGATTTTTCGGCAGAATTGGATGTGTGAGGAAGATTGCAATCACATTAGGTCAAAATGACGGCAGATAACACCGCAAAGAGCCGCTAAAGCGGTAATTCCTAAAGCTGTACCGATGTCTTGTCCTTGATTGACGGCAAAAGAAGTGACGATTCCCGCACCTAAACCGGCTGTGATTGCCGCTCCGAGAAAATCTTTATCCGAGTTTTTATACATAGAGATAAGGCCAAATTTCGACAAAATCGTGTTTTTTACCTTATCATCCTCTTTTGAGCAACTAATCACCTGGGGGCAGAATTGCAATTAAGCTTTAGATTTAGCCACGTTTCTTAACATTAAGTCGGGTAAGATAGATAGGGGGTAAAATCGATGAAATTAGCTAAAATCTCTTTTTATGGCTTTTTAGCGCTGATTATCTCCCTTTTGCTAATACTGAGTTTTGTTAATGCCAGCAAAGCACAATCGGATACGGCGGTAAGATCGGAGTTAATTAGTCTCCGCAATCGAGTCGAGCGCCTTGAAAGTCAGATTCGAGGAATATCCACCCGCGGGGAAAATGCCGCTCCGATTCCCCAACGGCGATCGGGAACGGGTATAGTAAATGGGGAAGTAGTCGGGGAAAGTGACCCACTGTTCCAGCGTTTAGCCACTTTAGTAATTGAATTAAAGGAAGATTTAAAAAAGCTAGAGCAACGGGTGCAAGTCTTAGAAAAAGAAACCGTTAGCCAGAAATCGTAGTCAATTGATGCTATAAAGATCGAAAGTTAAATTGATCTCAACTATGCAGTTAATTGATTATGTAATTATCCTGCTTTATCTGGCAGCAACCCTAATAATCGGGATTGTAGCCGAGAAAAAAGCTTCTCAAGGTCTAGAATCCTACTTTTTAGGTAATCGTAATTTGCCCTGGTGGATGTTGGGGGTGTCGGGAATGGCAGCTAACACCGATTTAGCGGGAACTATGGTCATTTCTGCCCTAATTTACGCCGTCGGCCCCAAAGGACTATTTATCGAAATTCGCGGCGGTGTTGTCCTAATTATGGCCTTTCTCATGGCTTTTATGGGCAAATGGAATCGTCGCGCCCAAGTTATGACCATGGCGGAATGGATGCAATTTCGCTTTGGAACTGGAAAACAGGGGAATTTTGCCCGAATTATTAGCGCCGTCGCCACTCTCTTATTCTCTATCGGTGCGATGAGTTATTTCTCCGTTGCGGGGGGGAAATTTTTAGGGCAGTTTCTGGGCATGGATGATCGTCTTGCTTCGGTGATATTAATTCTTCTAACCTTGATTTATACGGTGGCCAGTGGTTTTTATGGTGGGGTAATTACCGATTTATTTCAAGGATTTCTGATTTTTGTGGCGGTAATTTATGTATCGACAGTGGCTTTTTTTACTGTTAATCTTCCTGATACTTTTACCGTAGCAATTCCGGGGGCAGCGGAGCCAAAAACTTGGAATTTAACCGACTGGGCTAGTATTTTTCCCTCTCTGACTTTGGATTTACCCGGAGATTATGCCATCTTTAATTTGTTTGGTGGGGTGATTTTCTTTTATTTAGTTAAAACCATCATCGAAGGTTGCAGCGGCAGCGGTGGTTATATGTTACAACGATACCTAGCCGCCAAAAGCGATCGAGATGCCGGTTTATTATCTTTATTCTGGATTATTCTGCTTTCTTTCCGTTGGCCTTTAGTCACAGCTTTTGCGGTTTTAGGTATTCACTACGGTTTAACCGAAGGCACGATTACAGATCCAGAAAGAATTCTCGCCACGGTGATTACTCAATACATTCCTGTGGGGATGAAAGGGTTATTAATTGCTTCTTTTTTGGCGGCAGCTATGTCCACTTTTAACGCGGTTATTAACGCTAGTGCTGCCTATTGGGTCAAAGATATCTATCAAGCTTTTTTGAAACCGAATGCGGGAGAACAGGAGTTAGTTTTTCAAGGTCGTTTGGCCTCGGTTTTTGTGGTCGTAATTGGCTTAGTTTTGAGTTTTAATATCCAAAATGTCAATGATATTTGGGGTTGGTTAACCACGGGATTAGGGGTGGGATTAGCAGTTCCTCTCCTATTGCGTTGGTATTGGTGGCGCTTTAATGGTTATGGTTTTGCCGTGGGAACTTTAGCGGGAATGATTGCGGCTATTGCCTCACAAGCGATAATTTTACCTTTCTTTCGTCACAGTCAATATCAGGAACTTATTCTCTTTCTTGTGCCGAGTTTGTTCGCTTTAGCTGGCTGTATTATCGCTACTTTGTTAACTCCTCCCACCGATAGTTTAGTTATGGAAAATTTCTATAATATTACCCGACCTTTTGGCTTTTGGGGAGAAGTCCGTCAAAGTGTTAAACCTAACCTACAGGCAAAAATTAAAGCGGAAAATCAACGGGATATCATCGCCGCTTTTCTCACTGTTCCTTGGCAATTAGTCCTGTTTATGATGGGGATTGTTTTAATTATCAAGCAGTGGCAAAGTTTGAAGATTTTGGCTTTGGTTTTTCTTTTGCTTTCCATCGGTCTCTATTTTACTTGGTATCGACATTTATCTAAGGAAATTACCGTCACTAAAGACCGAGATTTAGGTTAGGCAGTTATCAGTTATCAGTTATCAGTTTACTGTCTTCCCACTCCCCAATTGATAATTCCCCACACCCTGTCCCCACGAAAAACTTTTTCAGCAGACCCTAATTAGGAGTGATCCCTTGACTTTGGCGGCACCTTGGGTTATGATTCTTTTATAATGGGATGGTTGTGTCTATTATGAAGTGCTTAGATTATCATTATGAATAAAGTCTTTTAAAAATATTATCCCAAAATCTCACGACAAAAGCAAGGAAAATTTCGCCGTCAATTGTTAAGTTTTGTTAAGAAAAATAGCAAGAGCGGCAAGGAATAGAAATCCCTTACCGTTGACTTTGGCCGTACTCACCACTTCTTAATGAAGTGCTATCTAGAAGGAACTTATGATGAAATACAAAATTGTCCTTTATCGTTCTGAAGAAGGAATTACTGTTGGCGTTCCTGCACTCCCTGGTTGTTGGTCTGAGGGAGACACTGAGGAAGAGGCATTAATTAATATACAAGATGCAATTCGTGAGTATCTTGCAGCCTTAGAAGAACGCTGGCAAGATGGGGAAATTCCTGAAATTAAAATGCAGGTGTAACTATTTGACAGTCGTAGAATTTCGTAAACTATTATGATTGCGATAAAATTAGCTAAAATTTCTCTTGCTTTCGACTCATATCTAGATTTGATGATTAATTACATAAGCTTTAAAAACAGGATTTAAACACAATAGAGCGTTCTCATCTTTTGCCACTATTATTCGTCTGATTAGAGATTGAATTGCTTTCAAAGAATCTGTATAATCTAGAGAGGTTTGGTCGATCATTTCTTTAATGGAAATAGGTTGATTGAAATTTGCGAACTCTATTAACATTAGTTTTTCTGATTCTGTTAAAGGTTCTAAAATACTTAATAAAGTCTGCTCTAAAGTTTCTTCGGCAATCGGGTATTTAAGTTCTAAAAAGTCAGCAACCTTACCCAAAAACATCTCTTGAATAAAACTGGCAACTAATTCTAACCAAAGAGGATGACCTTGATAACGTTTAATTAGGGTTTCCCAACTGTCTTCATTTAATAGATTATGATGGCGCAAAATTTCTATTGCATCTTCTTCTAAACCTTCTACGATTAATGTTTTAATGAATTTATTTTTCTGTCCATAAAAAGTCGTATCAATAGGTTTTTCTTGACTCAACAACAGTAAACAGCTTTGATGATTGACTTCAGCAATGCTTTTAAACAATAGTTGATAATCTTGGTAATCTTTTTGATAATTACCTGCTAGTTTTTTAGAGTCAAATAGACTTTGTAAATCATCAAAAATAATCAAACAGCGATGGCTTTTTATTAACTCTAAGAATAAATTTAATTTCTTGTCAAGACTTTGAGAGAGCTTTAATTGAGGATTGATAGAGGGTAAAATTTCACTTAAAAGTTCATCTAATTTTGGACAAAAATACAAACTTCTGCGAATAACATAATTAAAACTATTTTTGATTTTATCAACCAGTTTCAAAGAAAGGGTGGTTTTACCAATTCCTTTTAAACCTAACACAGTAACCAAACGGTATTTCTCCGCAACTATCCAAGTTTCTAGATTATTTAATTCGGCAACTCTCCCATAAAATTGAGTTATTTCAGGAATATGACCTAAATCTAAATAGGTACGATTATTGTCAGGTTGAGATTGGTGGTTATTGCCATTAGACGCAGATAGATTAGAAGTACAGAGATTGACATTATTAAGAGAAACAAAATCTCTACCTGATGAAATATGATTATAGAACTGAGATTTCTTTAAAACTGCTCTAATATTTGATTTAGTAATATCTTCCCCTAAAACTTCTGACAAAATTTTCCATAATTCTGAAGCACTATCTCGAATATGACCTTCACTAAGATGAGATTCTTTGGCAACTTCTGAGTATTTGTAACCTTCTAAGGTCCCTTGCAAGATAGTTTTTTGAAGATAGTCTAGATGTTGATCTGTTTTGGCAAAAACCAACTCATCTAAGAGATTTAACACCGTATTAGATAGATTAGCTTGAAACATGGACTATAGATTAGGTAAGTTTTTTAGTTATTTTAGCTGATATTTCCGATATTTCAGATCAATTGTTTGGCTGTAAGTTCCGACTTTTCCGACTGACTAAACTCAAGACTACGATGTATCCTAAGTAATTAAGCAGTTTCAAGGCTTTATTTAGGCAATCTAAAGAAAATGTGTGATAGTACAGATTTTAGTATATCACAGTCAGGATGCCTAAACTGGCTTTAGGCAATGCAGTCCAGGTCACACGATCAACCATTACACAAATCAAATGAGGAGGAAAAAATGACATCAAGTTCTAAAGAAAATGTCTTAGTTGACAACTGCTTTGGTATTGTAACGAACAAAAGACTTACCTATATGGCGAAAAAAAGCTGGTTTAGTGGTGGACGAAGAGAAGATGTTCCTCTCAAGCAAGTTGTTGCCGTTCGATATGAAATGGATAGGAAAGTTTTTGGGGGACTATTACTTATTGTTTTAGGAATTGTTTTGATAACTGTAGTAGTGGGTATTATTCCCTTGATTGTTGGTATTCTATTGATGTGGGGTTCTCCAACGGTAAACGTGGTTACGGCCGGAGGAACAGCAACTCCTGTCACTGGATGGCCATGGCAAAAATCAGAAGCAGAGGCGTTTGTAAACGCTGTTCACAGTCAATTATTTGGCGAGTAAATCGAGGGACACAAATTGTTGAAATTTACTCAATCTTGCTGATACTTTTATAACTTCGGAAAATTAAAAAGTTAGCTGGAGAATTTTTTATGGATTTGGCAAATGGTTTGCTAATAATGCCTCATTACTTGAGTTGTTTAATTTCATATTTCTTTTTCTTCTATGGTGTATTACTTGCTGTTGTTGGGTTATTTACACGTGAATTAGTTGCCCAAGTCTTTCTAAATTGGCATATACTTATAGGAACAATATTTTTTCAGTTTCTTTTACAGATGTTTTTAAACCAATCATCACAGGAACAACTTCTGATGACTTTGGCCAGAGACATTGCATTATGGGCTTTCGGAATGTTACCAAGTATAGCGCCTACCAGTAATTTTCAAGAGGGTCTTCTCGTTTTTGTAATTTCGGGATTTTTTATGGTCGGAATCCTTGACTCAGAAGTAGTTAAGAGTTGTGGTACTTTCGAGCAATTGCTTGAAATGTTTGGTCGCTAAATAATATAGATTTTTAAGATTTACTCAATCTTGCTGATACTTTCATGACTTTAGAGATTTACAAACTTAGCTGGAGAATTTTTTATGGATTGGGGAAATGCTTTGAGAAATGTTTACGATGGGATCGTAAAAGCTGTCTCTGTTGGGTTTTCATTGATGGCGATTTATTTGGGATTTTGGGGATTTTTTGCACAAGATGCTGGAGCAATATCCCTACTATTTGTAGTAGGTACTAGCTTGACTATTCTAAGTTATGCCATAACACCTGTACTAGGCTTAAGTTTAGATATATCCACGATTTTAACTGATTTATTGCTTGTTATAGTATCATATTTTGTGGCACATCTTTTTTTATCTGGTGCTTCTTCATATTTCGGAGTTCCCTATTCACCATTTCTTGTTAATATAATGTTTTTTGGAGCTATCGTTATGGTTAATCTTCGCCGAATAGCGGAGGTAACTTGTTCACAACAACTTGCACAAGTCTTCAGTTTTTCTATTAATCATTGCCTACGCTAAATTTAAAAAAAATGACGAATATTTATATATTTTAATGATAATAAAAGCTTCAAATTTAAGGGGTTAACTAAAGATTACATTATTATAAATATCTGCTATCTCTACCTCAACCCGCAAATATTTTAAAGTTATTATAGGAAGATTTTTATAAGCTTTTAAAAACCCGCAATCGCCTTCTTTTTGAAACTGTTCAATATAACATTTTTCCTGAGAAATTAATAAATATTCCTGAAAAGTTGGAATGGTTCGATAAGCAGTAAATTTATCTTCTTGATCATAATTAGCAGTAGAAGAAGACAAAACCTCAGTAAAACAGGATTAATTAAAGTATCTGTGCCTCTTTCTTGATAAGTCAGAGGTTCAGACATTACCATAATATCAGGATAAGTGGCCATTCGCCGCTCAGGTATCCATAAACGCTGAACAGTGACAAAAACGGCATAACATTGATTTGTGAGTGCGGTATATAAAGCCACTAATAAATTAGCAATAATGCGATTATTGGTCGGTGTTCCTACTGTCATAGCAATAATTTTTCCATCAACATATTCATGACGAGTTTGTGATTGTATTTCTGGCTCAAAATATACTGTTTACTGTTTACTGATCACTGAAAAGTCTCCCCAAACCTTCACCGCTCAAGGAATTAGAAGTTTCACAGAATAATTAGGAGTGATCCCTTGACTTTGGCGGCGGCTTGGGTTATGATTCTCTTATAATCGGATATTTGTGTTTATTAGCAACTGCTTAGATTACCATTATGAATAAAGTCTTTTAAAAATATTGTCCCAAAATCTGCCGACAAAAGCAAGGAAAATTTTGCCGTCAATTGTTAAGTTTTGTTAAGAAAAATAGCAAGAGCGGCAAGGAATAGAAATCCCTTACCGTTGACTTTGGGGGGACTCACCACTTCTTATAGGGTAAAAACTTACCCGACATGGTAATTTTAACGCGATCGCCTTTAGGGTCTTCCTCCTTATCCACGTCGAGGGTAAAATCGATCGCACTCATAATACCATCGCCGAATTTTTCATGAATCACCGATTTTAGGGGCATTCCATACACCTGCATGATCTCATAGAAACGATAAATCAGGGGGTCAGTGGGGACAACCGGACCCAATCCCTTGACAGGATACTCGGTTAAGGATGCGACGATTTCGGTTCCCAGTCCCAAAGCTGCCACAATTTTCCTTGCTTCTTCTAGGGAGGCGCTCGCTTGCCGGTAAAAAACAGCGGCAATCCACACCTCATCTCGTCCTAGAATCGCTTCTAGGTCAGCGAAACTCAGGCCTTTTTCCTTCTTCGCTTCCAATAGTTTTGCAGTAATTTCGGGTATCATCGCTTATTTTTGCAGAATTTGTCTGCTTCTAGTTTACCTGAACATCAATTATATAAGTAAAAGTTATGACATTGATAAAAAAACATTTCTTAAAACCCCTTTACACAACTATAAAAAGCCGATAGTATTAACTCATGTCAAACAAAGAACCTTGACAACCAAATACATACAGAAATTATCCAACCATGACCACCACTCTACAACAGCGCGAGAGCGCTTCCCTGTGGGAGCAGTTCTGTCAGTGGATCACCAGCACCAACAACCGTTTATACATCGGTTGGTTCGGTGTCATCATGATCCCCACCCTGCTCACCGCCACCACCTGC
>NZ_JADBRW010000077.1:0-15370 GCF_020247025.1 Microcystis sp. M109S1 | reverse complement strand
GCAGACCCTAACTAGGGCTGGCTGAATAAATGTGAAATATAGACTAGGTAAGGGTCTTAGGGTCTTTTTTCGCGAAACAGGTGCAAGATTTTGAGAGAATCATGTTTCAAAACCTTACATCTTCATCGGCCCGCGTCCTGTAGGGGCGAAGCATTCGGGCATAACCTATCGCTGAAACCGTAGATTTCCTATCCGAATGCTTCGCCCCTACTTTTTCAGCAGACCCTAACTAGAGATTAGAGCGGTTACTGATAACTGATTACTGATCACTGATAACTGATAACTGATCACTGATTTAAGGTCTTTGCAGGAAGATTAATTCTTCAACGGGGAGGAAATCATAGTATTGACCTTGACTGGCTAAAACTGCGATTAAATGGAGACGAGCATCGGGTTCAATGTGTAATCCTTCCCAAGGGACAGCAATTTCCAAACATTGATTAAAAGAAGCTTTGGCACTACTAGGAACTCGCTGCCAGGTAAAATATTCTTGAGCGGCTTCTAACCAAGTAAATTCCGTGATTAAATTAACTCCTAGATGATGATGATAACCGTAATCGAGGGTCGATCGAGGGGGAATATCTGCTAAGGGAATTGGACTTTGCAGACGATGCACTTCATCATAATACCAATATAAATGCACTTCAGGCGGGATATCTTTGCCTAATTCTGCCCCCGGTTTCCAATCGAAACGCAGATAAAAATTGAGGTGATCCCAACCGAAAAAGACCCTTTGTACTAACGAGACCCGGTGCATTGTACCACTGGCGCCACCAATTTCGATCCGTCCAGCTTTATCCCAATCCTGTTCGTCTCCAAAACCGTCGATAATGGGGTGAATGAAAGCCTCAGGACGATTACTTTGTTTATCCCCGTGTTCTTCCACCGGTTCGAGCAAATAGGAGGGAATTGGCTCATTTAAAGCTTGATAAAGAGCGATCAGGTGTTCGCGGAAAAGTTGGTCAAAAATTGCGTCATGATTGGAGGAATGGCCATAACCAAACCACCAAAACCAATCGGAACCTTCCGCTGCATACAATGCTTCCCACGCGTCGGGGTTATTATCTTCCGTCGCTTCCGGGTGATTAGCGAGGGTTTGACGGGCTAAAATTAGATATTCCCAAGCTTTATTTTTAGCGGGATCGCCGATCCAAGTGGTAAAATTGGCATCGATCCAAGAGCCGCTATGAAGTTGATTGACAGGAATTTTTGCATTAGCGGGAAAGCGATCGAGATATTCGGAAACTGTGACTAATTCGATCTCTTTATGGTCGCTTAAAAGTTGATAAAGGTTCTCTAGGAAGGGTAAACCGTCTTGATGATAGTTTTCCCAACAGTTTTCGCCATCTAGCGCAATGGTAACTAACCAGGGTTTTTCTAGCGTCGTGGTTTCTGCGTTGGTTTTCAGTTGTTCGGCGATCGCTTCTAGGTGTTTAACTAAGTCTGTAGCGGCCTCTTGCGCTTTCATGCCACTATAGCTAAATCCGATCAGATCCGAGAGACGATGATCGCGGAAAACCATCGATAAATTGCCGTTGCTAGTTTCCAGAAGGTAGGGACGATAAAGCAATTCCGGTTCGCTAATATTGCCTTTTTCGTCGCGATGAAAGTAATGTCCCAGAGACCAACCTAACACCCCCTCATCGGAACATAACCACTGAAAACCCTGTTTAGCGACAGCGGGGAGAATTGCGGGACTAACGGATTGTTCCGAGGGCCACAGTCCTCGAGGATGTTTATCAAAGCGATCGATATAGATTTGCCAAGCTTTCTGGAGATGGCGGGAAATATCTTCAGGATAGTGGAAATATTGCCGAGGAAGGGTCATATTCGGCACTGCTACCCGGCCGGCTTCCGAGTTGGCCAGCAGGGGTAAAATTGGATGGGTGTAGGGACTGGTAATGATTTCTAGTTGTCCGGTTTCCTGCATTAACCGGTGTTGCGGCAAGATACGACGCAGAATTTGACGCTGTTTGGAGATAATTCGCTGGCGATCGCTTAAAGTGAAGTTTTTTCCCTGTTCTAACCAGGCAGCGATTTCCAGGTCACTGTGAAAGATAGGATCGATCCAAGCGAGGTTATGCCAAGCTAAGAGATCGCTATAATCTTGCAGATTCCAATGGCTAATACACCAACTATGACCGTTTTCTTGACGCTGTGCGTATAATTGAGCGTAACGGGGGTGCGGATCGATCAGGGTACGATGGTTAGCATCGAAAAAGTGTTCGAGGATAAAGTGTTTTTGTGCCAGGGTTAACTGCGCTTCCGGGGTGACGGTGAGAGCAAGATAGGGGTCTATAGCTAGTCCGTTGACGTAATCCTCTAATTGCAGGATTAAAGAGGGGACAAGGTTGACAGTTTGGTGTAATTTGGGAAAACGTTCTAGAATCAGGATTAAATCGAGATAATCTTTCACCCCATGCAGTCGCACCCAGGGTAAGCGATATTGTCCCGAAGCATCGGTGCGAGTTTGACAGGATTTGTAGAGGGGTTGGTGTTGATGCCAAATAAAAGCGACGTAGAGAGGATAGGCCATGATAATACCGAGGAAAAGTGCATATAACAGGCTTTTAGTCCGTTATTTAGATAATAATGGACAATAAAGCCCATTATAGATTCTTAAAAGTTGATTTCGGTCACTACCATAATCCTATCAACTGGTTTTGAAGGGGTATCGTCTCTTTGTATTTGTTAAAGGATCGGATTCTCTGGGGGTGATTATTTGCAGTTCAGCAGTAGAATCTCTAATATTATTCGGCCTTGCTGATTTGATATGCGAATCTTCTTTTCTGGGATTTTTAAACCTAGATGCAAACTAACTTTTGTCTCCGATAGCTACTATATCAGCCTATCAGAGCCGAGTTTTCAGTTCACTGTTTACTAGACCTCCTGCAAAAGTCAGTTATCGAGCCGCTATCAGTTCAAAATATCGAAAACTTGAGATAAATTTGACATAATCTTAGGTTTTATGGTTTTAGTAGTTGTCTCTTGTCTTTTTTCTCCTCTTGTCTCGGATTGTCCTCACCTAAAAGAAGATTTTTGATTTTTGCACGAGACATACTGTTCACTGATTACTGATTACTGTTCACTGATTACTGTTCACTGTTTACTGTTCACTGAAAACCCCCCATCACCTCGATCGACAACATTTTTCAGGATGATAGGATAAGCTGGAATTATCGAAACCGTAGAAATAATAGATAAAATGAGTAATCTCCTCTGGCCGCGTTTTCTCAAGAAAGCTTACCGTCAAGAACCAATAACTAGCTTTATCTTTACCGCAGCGGCAGTAGATGTCATCATCGGGGTTGTAGGACAAAGATGGACACTGCTATCTTTAGGGGCAACGATTATGGCGATCGCTATTTTAGCCCGGTGGCAACAGAGCCAAAAAAGCAAGGTAATCAACAAAGAAGAAGCAGCAAGATATTATTTACCGCCCCAATCGGGTCAAGTGGCTTTACCAACCCTGAAAAACGAAAAAAATCGACCTTCTTAGCTCAAAAATCTCCCCTTGCTTGGCAATCAATCCCCTCAAAGGCTAGAATCTATAGCACGGTTCATTTGTTAATATTCAACTAAATTTATGAAATTCCGATTTATCGGTGGGGAGAAACTTGTCGGGGCAATTGTGGTCAGTGTCTTAACCACGCTGACAATCGGGCAACATCAGCTTAGTCATGCCCAAAGTCCTATTGCCCCCCCTAAACCCGCGGCTGAAAGTGGCGAAAAAACCCCAGAAACTATCCTAGTAGAAGGTTTAGGCAGACTTACCCTCGCTAAAACCTTAGAAGGGCAACAATCCACCCCTAATGCTGTGATTTTCAGCCCCGATAACCAATTAGTTCTCGCCGGTGGTAGTGATACGGATCCTCTCCTGAGAATTTGGTCGGTAAAAACAGGGCAAAAAGTCTCCCAAACTCGCGCCCAAAGAACCAGCGTCAAAGCTTTAGCCATTAGTCCCAACGAAAGATTATTAGTTAGCAGCGGTTTAGATGGTTCCATTAATTTTTGGAATCTGGTGGAAGGCAAGTATTTAGGAATTGCCCTCGAACACGGTAATACTGTCCTCGCCCTCACCGTTACTCCCGATGGTAAAACATTAATTAGTGGTGGTTTGGAAGGAATTCGCCTCTGGACAGTGCAACCTCCCCGCCGTCCCCTCTATCGTTTAAATTGGGTGGGTAATTTTGTTTATTCCCTAGGGATGAAATCCGATGGTGTCACCCTTGCTAGTGGTCATGAAAACGGTGAGGTAAATTTTTGGGACATCCGCGAGGGCAAATTTTTATCGAAATTTTCCGCCCATCCCCAAGCGGTTAGCAAGCTTTTATACACTCCCGACGGTAAAAATTTAATTACGGGTAGTTTAGACCGCACGATTAAAATCTGGGATACGAGCAATAATAAGTTATTATTTACCCTCATCGGTCATACGTCCCGAATTCGCTCCCTGGCACTCCATCCTAACGGACAAATTCTCGCTAGTGCTAGTAATGACGGTGTGCGTTTATGGGATGTGACGACGGGTAAACAGTTGGCCTGGTTTGATAATAATTCCGACTGGGTGGAATCTCTGGCTTTTAGTCCCGATGGGCAGTATTTGGCTAGTGGTAATTATGATTTTAAAATTCGCCTCTGGCAATTCGTCCGTTAAGCAAAAATGCCCGCATTTAGCCTTTAACCACTTCTAGAAAAGCTGATTTGGCCGCTGCTTGTTCCGCTGCTTTTTTGCTTCTGCCGGTTCCCACTCCTAATTTCTGCTCATTTAACCACACTTCCGCACAAAAACGCTCTTGATCTAAACTATTGATTTCTTTTACTAAATATTGCGGCAGTTTTTTGTATTTTGCTTGTGTCCACTCCTGCAAGGCATCCTTATAATTCTGTCGGGCCGGATCTCGACGAATTTCGGCCGCTTTTTCCCTTAGTGGTTCATCTAGCCAAGAACGCACTAAAACCATAGTCTGTGTACTAAGATATAAAGCCCCCAAGACCGCCTCAAAAGCGTCTGCTAGTCGGGAAATTCGCCCCGCATGATCAATGCTTGTACTACTTGATACCAACAAATAACGCTCGAAACCGTAGCGATCCGCAAATTCCGCCAGAGTGCGATCGCTAACCATCATCGATCGCAGGGCGGCAAATTCTCCCACTAGCGCCTCCGGATAGGTTTCTAACAATACCTCCGCCGCCACGAGTCTTACCACAGAATCGCCCACAAATTCCAATTGTTCATAATTCTTATCACGGGAAATACTGGGATGAGTTAGAGCTAAATCTAATAAATCCCACCTGACGGGGACATCAGCCGATAAACCCAGCTTTTCCACTAGGGTTTTTAATTGTTTTTGGCGACGCGGATCACTTAAGGACATGGGAGCGGGAAGATGGGGGATAGGGGATAGGGGATGGGGGATAGGGGATAGGGGATAGGGGATAGGGGATAGGGGATAGGGGATAGGGGATGGGGGATAGGGGATAGGGGATGGGGGATAGGGGATAGGGGATAGGGGATAGGGGATGGGGGATGGGGGATAGGGGATAGGGGATAGGGGATGGGGGAGAGAGTGAGTTTCTCAGTTTGTTTTGTAACGTCCTCATACCCAGTTTAAATGCACAACAGCTTATCTCACCTGTAGCGTTATACTCAAAGAAGGATTACCTTTACCAACAACCAAGAAAAACCATGATCGAACAAAAGTTTAGTCTAGAAAAACCTCAAATAGAATTTCTCAACCGTTATCAAAAATACGGCTTTAAAGATGCTAATGAGATAGTGAGAGTGGCCCTAGGGCGATTTCAACTAGAACTAGAGGCTCAGGACTTACAGGAATCAGCAAATCTGTATGCAGCAATTTATCAACAAGATGAAGAATTACAGCAACTTACCGAATCAGCTTTAGTAGGATGGACAGCATAATAAATCTCAAGCGAGGACTGATTATTGAGGTAAATCTAGAGCCAACTAAAGGTTCAGAAACTGGGAAAATCAGACCTTGTATTAATCTACCCAATTTTCTAAGGATAAATGAGGAATTTGTCTAAAATGTCGCAGATTTCTGGTTACTAACCTAGCTTGATTAGCTAATGCGATACTAGCAATTAATAGATCGGCTCTGCCAATTTTTCGGATTTCAGAAACACTTCGTAAACGGTCAAATTGATTAGCAGCATCTCCATCAATTAAAATTACAGGAAGTTGATTCAGTAGGAATTCTGAACGACAAAAAAGTTTTTGTGCTTTCAATAGATCACTTCCTGAAAAAGCTTTAAGTAGATAATCTATCCTTCCCCGCAAAATTTCAATCTTGGTGACAATCGCAATGGCGACTTCCTTATCCTGTAAGCTTTCTAACCGATTAATAACGTTAGTATTACCTGCGTGGAGATGAGTTAAAGTATCCGTGTCAAGAAGATACATCATCTTCAGTTTCTGAACGTCCTCTAGCTTGGTAAATAGAGTCTCTTAGATCAGCAAGAGAGCTATCATCCCTTAAAGCACCTGCTTGTTGCAGAAAAACAGTTTTACTCTTTGGGGAAGAGTTAGGAAGGGACGGAGGATTAAAGGCTTTCGTCTCTTGCTCTAATAAAATATCACTGTTTAATTTTTCTGATTTTGGTTTAACTGCCATAATTGCTCCTGATTATTTATTAAAATTTTATCATAAATTTATTGCTAACCACAAGAGTCAAAGTTTTATTTTTGGGAATTTTCAAAACTTGGCGAATTAAAGCTTGACAGGATAAGTATTAACTTGCCAATTGCTTGTAGCTACAGGACAAGCTAAACCCAAATTAGTAATATTCCATTGGATAAAAGCATTATCGTTATTTTTCCAAGTAATCTTAACTGTGCCGACACAGTTACCTGCATTTCCAGACAGCTTAAAATTTCCTCGTAGGGTATCTCCAGTTGTACAACCTTCTGTTTGGGGAGCAGGAATCGTAATTGTTCCTGTAAATGGTGGTTTACCATATCCAAAAACAGTTTCAACTGAACTGAGTGTACTACTACCAAAACAAATTTTATTTAAGTTTGCAATTCTAGTTAAATTACTTTGAGAATGCCAAATTAAGCTTGTTTGCTCAGAAGAAGAGGCGATAGTTTCAGTTGGTTTAAGTTTTTCTTGTTGAAGTTGACGCTGTTTTTCAGCTAATTCTTCCTGGTTTTGTTCAAGCTGACGTTGTTTTTCATCTAGCTGTCGTTGCCTTTCCGCTAATTCTTGCTCTTGTTGTTTGGCCTGATTAGTCTGTTCTGATTGAATTTCAGAGATTCTTTCTTCTAATTTTTGTTGTTGTTTTTTAGAGAAGAAAGTCCAGCCAGCTAAGAAAGTAATACCTATTGTTGCAGCAGCAATAGTAATTTTTATCCAGTCATTTTTCAGAATCACGTTGCCTTGTTGAGATGAAGGGAAAGAAAGTTCAGTTGGCGGTACTGTCGGCTGTCCCTGTAGCGCCTGTCTCATCATTTGAGCAGTTGTAAATCTTTGATTTGCTTGCGATTTAATAGCTTGATCAATTGCATTGGCTAGAGTTGGACTAACATTTAAAGCATATTGTCGCCAGATAATTTCTCCAGTAAGCGGTTCGGTTTCTAATTCTTCAGGTATTCTCCCTGTTAATAAATAAATTGCTGTTAAACCAAGAGCATATAAATCACTGGAAAAAACTGGTCTTCCTATTGATTGTTCTGGAGGCATGAACCCCGGTGTTCCAATTACAATAGAACTGGTGGAATTACCGCTAGGAGACATCACTGTACCTATTGCTTCTTTAATAGCACCGAAGTCAATTAAAATTGGCATTTGATCGTGGTGACGAATAATAATATTATCTGGTTTAATATCTCGGTGAATAATCCGTTTACTTTGAATATATTCCAATACGACTAAAAGCTTTAGTAAAATTCTTTTAACAAAGGTCTCTTCTTGTTTTGCTTGGCTCTTAACTAAACTAGATAAAGTCTGTCCCTGAATATATTCTTGAACCAAATAAAACTGTCCCTGGTCCTCAAAATAAGCAAACAATGTGGGAATTTGATCATGACTATTTCCTAAATCTTCTAAAATCACTGCTTCTCTTTGAAAGCGCTCTTTGACCAGTTGATAGACCTGTGGGTTATTGTGCATGGGCCGCAGTTGTTTAATTACACAGGTGCGACCTGATGGTAAATGGGTATCTTCCGCGAGAAAGGTATCGCCAAATCCCCCACTTGCTAATTGTCGAATAATTCGATACCGATTAGCCAATAGACTTTGCCTCATTTTTTTAACAGAATGTCAAGTTTTGTTAAGAGATTCAACATTGCTGGTACTTACCCATTAACCAATATTTTAGCCTAATATCTCCTAAAGAACCAAAAACACCCCAAACTTACTTAAGTGCGACACACCATTATATCTCTAGCTCACGGTAGCGGCGGCCAAGCGATACGGGATTTGATCAATCACCTAACCGTTAGCGGTGCAATCCCCCTCTAAGCTAAGAAGCATTTAAATTGGTAGTTGAGGAGAGAGTCAGACATAAGCCGAATTCTGTATTTCCCAACAGCAGTAAAATCGCTTTTACCTTTGTCGGAATAGAGGTTATCTATCTGGGATAATTGTTACCAATTACCTCAAGCGGTTCCTAAAAACGGGACAGGAAAAAGACCAACCTTTGTCCCTCCACCTTGCTCCCCACCGGGGTTTACCGAGTCAGTACCTCTCGATACTGCTGGTGCGCTCTTACCGCACCTTTGCACCCTTACCCCCAATCAGTGATCAGTTATCAGTGAATTTACTTTCGTTACTGTTTACTGATCACTGAAAAAGGGGGCGGTATTTTTCTGTGGCACTATCCTCACGCTCGCGCGCACTGGACGTTATCCAGCAAGTGTGGTCTTTCGGGAGTTCGGACTTTCCTCGGAATCATTGATAAAATGATCCCGCAACCTCTAGACCAACTCTCTCCTATTCTCTAGTATGACTTACCAGAGACTCGATCGCTCATATATCCCAGTCAATAATCAGTGATCAGTAAATAGTAAACAGTGAACAGTGAAAAGACAGTAGGAAACTGCTATTTAGGGTATGCTGAAAAAGTTTCTCGTGGGGGCAGGGTGTGGGGTGTGGGGTGTGGGGTGTAGGGTGTAGGGTGTAGGGTTTTACCAATTTTCAGGAGTTCAATTACCTAATTTTCAGAGAAAAAGTCCCTGAATTTTCCCCCGATCACTGCCATATCCGGTACTTTTTGATTGACAAAAGGTCTAAAAGTCTTACCCAACAAGGTTTTTAGATTTATTCAGCCAACCCTATTTAATACTGCTCGCTTAAGCTGTTCGTAATTTAAATTGCTTGGGCCAGACGAGGCACTCTTGCGCTCTTGCACTCTTGCAACAGTAAAGGAATTGGATGAGATTCGGCTAATCTAAGAATAAGCGGTTTAAATACGTCTTAGCTTAACTGATAACTGATAACTGATAACTGATAACTGATCAATGTCGATCGCTCTAAACGTTAACATTAAAGGTAATGGCTATCCGATCCTCTGTCTGCACGGTCATCCCGGTTCGGCAGCCAGTATGTCTGTATTTACCGATCATTTTTGCCAACGCTGGCAAACCCTGGCCCCGGATCTGCGCGGCTACGGTAAAAGTCGTTATCGCCGCGATTTTCAGCTAGAAGAACATCTAGAGGATTTAATCGGGCTGCTCGATCGCCAAAAAATCCAGCAATGTTTAATTCTCGGTTGGTCTTTGGGGGGTATAATCGCACTGGAATTAGTATTGCGGCATCCGGAGCGCTTTCCTGGTTTAATTCTAGTGGCCTCGGCCGCGCGGCCTTGGGGTAGTCATCCTCCTATCACCACCACAGATCTGATTTTGACGGGGATGGCGGCAATTCTCAATCAGATCAAACCGGGATGGCGTTGGAATATTGATACTTTTGCTCGTCGTTCCCTGTTTCAGTACCTTTTTTCACAACATCAAGCGATCGCCTATCAATACCTCGCTCAAGATGCTGTTCCTGCCTACTTACAAACTTCTCCATTTGCCGATCGCGCTTTAAATCGGGCTTTTAAAAAAGGTTACAATTGTTTAAAATCCCTTGACAAAATTACAATTCCCTGCTTGGTTCTGGCGGGGGCAAAGGATCGCCATATTACCAGTGCCTCGAGCCAAGAAACGGCTGAAAAACTGAAACTGTCTGGGTGGAAATGTTACCCCGATACGGCCCATCTGTTCCCCTGGGAAATCCCCGACTTAGTTTTAGGGGACATTGATAATTGGTTAGCGGAGCATTTTAGCGATAAACTGGCAGGGTGAAGTGAAAACTACTGCCGTGGTCGGGGACACTATCCACCCAAATTTGACCGTAGTGGGCGCGAATAATCTTGCGACAGACCGATAAACCGATGCCATAACCTTCTTTACCCTCATCCCGTTTGAGACGCACATGACCCTCAAAAATATGCTCTTGTTTTTCTTCGGGAATGCCGGGGCCGGTATCACTGATGCTTACCTGTACTTTTTGAGTAGTACGATGGAGGACAGAAAGGGTAATTGCGCCGCCAGCGGGGGTATATTTGATCCCATTCTCCAGGAGATTAATAATCACCTGTCGGATTAACTCCTCATCAGCATAGACGGGGGGCAGATCTTGGGGGATATCGCTTTGGAGAATTAAAGTCTTTTCCTGAAAAGTATCGGTAAATTGAGACAAAATTTCCTGACAGAGGGATTGGAGATAAAATTTACTCTGTTGGAGAGTGAATTGGGCCGCCATGCTCTTAGAAGCTTGCAGAATATCCGTAATCAAACGGTTCATAATCCGGAACTG
The DNA here is from genome assembly GCF_020247025.1 of Microcystis sp. M109S1. Classification (NCBI taxonomy): domain Bacteria; kingdom Bacillati; phylum Cyanobacteriota; class Cyanophyceae; order Chroococcales; family Microcystaceae; genus Microcystis; species Microcystis sp. M109S1. The sequence continues at coordinate 4,547 of NZ_JADBRW010000077.1, read as the reverse complement.
TTTACGGGCCTGTTGGTGCAGTTGTTCTCGTAATTGCAGACTGCGCTCCGTATCTGGTTGATGATAGGCTAATTCTAGGGTTTCCACAGCGATGGAAGCAGCGGTGAGAGGGCTGCGTAAATCGTGGGCTAACATAGCCAAAATTTGGTCTTTAAATTTTAATTGTTCTAATAATTCTTCCTTTTCTTGTTTGAGACGAAAAACCTCATCGGCGATGCGGATGAGTTCGCCCGAATGTTCCACCTCTTGAAGTTGTGCATCCTCAGCGTGATGATTTTTGACCTCCTCTTTAATCGCTTTTTGCCAACGTACCAACCATTGTTTAAACTGTTCCACCAGATTACTGCCCGCGAGGGTATGGCGGGGGACGGGGGCAATTTTGACCAAGGCGGGGGTAGCTACAAGGCGAAAATGTTCGACTAAATGAGGTTGCTGGCGAATTTCGATGATTTGTAGGTCAATCGGGTAATCAGACTTTAAAGACTGGAGATAGGACTGAATTTGACGGATAATTTCTTGAGAACTGGGACGGTCATCAACAAACAGCAAAAGTTGAATCGAGAGAGGCGTTGTCGTCTCTCTCCCTAAAGCAGTCAGTGGCTCGTTAGATGGGAGCATCGGAAAATTAGTAAACCTAGGGATTGACGAGATCGATCGACGATCGATCGACTTTTATCATATTCTTTATTGTAGAAGCTTAAGATAGTATAAAATCTACTCAACCTAATCTTAAAGTTTTATTCCTTAATTCTAAGAAGAAATCCTATGGCTTTTGGCTATGTTGCCCTAGTTCTCCACGCTCATCTCCCTTTCGTCCGCCATCCCGAAAGCGATTACGTCCTCGAAGAAGAATGGTTATACGAAGCAATCACAGAAACCTACATCCCTCTGCTGCAAGTTTTTGAAGGTCTCAAGCGGGACGGTATCGATTTTAAAATGACCATGAGCATGACTCCGCCTTTGGTGTCGATGCTGCGGGATCCGTTACTGCAAGAGCGTTATGAAGAACACTTAGGTAAGTTAGAAGAATTAATTGCTAAAGAAATCGACCATAATCAACACAATGGCCATATTCGCTACTTAGCCGAATATTACGCTGAATCTTTCCAAAGTATCCGACAAACTTGGGAAAAATACGATCGAGATCTGGTCAAAGCTTTTAAACAATTCCTTGACAGTAATAACCTAGAAATTATCACCTGTGGTGCGACTCACGGTTATATGCCCCTGATGAAAATGTACCCACAAGCGGTCTGGGCGCAAATTGAGGTGGCCTGTCAACACTACGAAGAAAATTTCGGTCGTCGTCCCAAGGGCATTTGGTTGCCGGAATGTGCCTACTACGAAGGGGTAGAAAGAATGTTAGCCGATGCGGGCATTCGTTATTTCCTCGTCGATGGCCACGGTATTCTCTACGGTCGTCCTCGCCCCCGTTACGGCAGTTACGCGCCCATTTTCACGGAAACCGGGGTGGCTGCTTTCGGTCGTGACCACGAATCTTCTCAACAGGTTTGGTCTTCCCAAGTTGGTTATCCGGGGGATATAGTTTATCGGGAATTCTATAAAGATTTGGGCTGGGAAGCAGAATACGAATATATTAAGCCCTATATCATGCCCAACGGTCAACGCAAGAATATAGGCATCAAATACCACAAAATTACTAGCCGGGACGGTGGTTTATCGGAAAAAGGGCTTTATGACCCCTACTGGGCCAAAGAAAAAGCCGCCGAACACGCGGGCAATTTTATGTATAATCGCGAGCGGCAAGTGGAGAGTTTAGCCGGAATTATGGGCCGTCCTCCCCTTGTTGTTTCTCCCTACGATGCCGAGTTATTCGGTCACTGGTGGTATGAGGGACCCTGGTTTATTGATTTTCTGTTCCGTAAGTCTTGGTATGACCAAAATATCTACCAAATGACCCATTTAGCCGATTATCTCCGGGCTAAACCCAATCAGCAGGTCTGTCGTCCTTCCCAATCCAGTTGGGGTTATAAGGGTTTCCATGAATACTGGCTGAATGAAACTAACGCTTGGATCTATCCTCACCTACACAAAGGCACGGAACGGATGATTGAATTAAGTCATCATGAAGCGGAGGATGAATTGCAGGAACGGGCTTTAAATCAGGCGGCCCGGGAGTTATTATTGGCCCAATCTTCCGATTGGGCGTTTATTATGCGAACCGGTACGATGGTTCCCTATGCTGTCCGGCGCACTCGTTCCCACCTGCTGCGGTTAAATAAAATCTATGAAGATGTGAAATCCGAGAAGATTGATGCCGGTTGGTTGCAAAAAGTCGAGGAAATCGATAATATTTTCCCCAATATTGATTACCGTGTCTATCGACCTCTGTAATCTGGGTGAATAGTATCGATAAAAAGGGAGGTTAGTTAATGCCTCCCTAATTTTTTAGGGCTGCGGGGGGAATTCTGAGGCTAATTTGCCCAGAATCTGGGGTTTAAGTTGATCGAGTTTCTGTTTTAACATCCGCTTGCTAATTTGTGGGCTGCCAACCTGGGCTAATTGACTATCTGTCACCCATTGCCGCAAAATTTGGCATTGATTGGGGGGAATATTAGCGGTGATCACATTTTCACAGATAGGGCCGCCTTCGAGGGGGAAAAATAAAATCCAGTATTGACCGGTTTCGGCGAGGGTTTTGGTCATTTTTTGACCTTGGGGGGTTTTTAAGTCCAAATAACAGGGCAACCAGCGGGGTCCCCATTGACGATGATAGAGGAGAGTAATCCAGAGAAGCATCGGGTGGGGTGTGGGTAAAAAGAGGAATTTATTATAACGGACACTAGCAACCCGGACGGCGATATCCTCTCGAGCCAACATTACCCATAAACTGGCAAAAACGCCGTCAGCAGCTCGGAGACAGCGTGAGAAGACAATTTTTTGGTGCGGTTTATCCTCGGGCCAACTGGACTTGAGACAGATATCCCTCGCATTAGCAGCAGAAACAATGGTTTGATTTAAATCATCAAGGGGTTTGATTTTGCTGGTGTAATCGTCGGTTTTTTTGACTATTTCATTTTTGACTAGGGGTTCAAGTCGTTCGAGACGTTGTAGTATATCTGTAACACTTGACGGGCGATCGCTGGGTGCTTTGGCCAAGCAGCGCCGGATTAACTGTTCTAATTCTGGCGGTAATTGCAAGCTAGAATTAAAGGAACGGGGTTCGGCGTAGTGGTGAACCTCATACCAACCGCCAAAGGAGGGATTATTGGGAAAAACGGGCGTTTCTCCCGTGAGCATCTCGTACATCATAATCCCAAAACTGTAGATATCGGAACGATGATCGAGTTCTTTACCTTCCATCTGTTCTGGGGAACAATAGGCTAAGGTTCCCATAAACGATTGGGTTTGGGATTCTCCCGATTGGATGAGTTTAGCGATGCCAAAATCGAGAATTTTCACCAATTCCCCTAATCCTGAGTCCTGAATCACCATAATATTGCTTGGTTTGATGTCCCGGTGAATAATCGGACACATCTCCCCTTGGAAGATAATACCCTTATGGGCGCATTCCAGGCCGAAACAAATCTGACGGGTGAGATTGAGAAAGCGCGGGAGGGGCAGCGGCTGATGTTTGATGAGTTCACTCATGCTCCCCCCCTGCAAAAATTCCATGACGTAGAAGGGGACTTCCTTGTCATCTACACCATAATCACGAACTTTAACAACATGAATACTTTTTTCGCCTAAAAGTGCCGAAATAGTCGCCTCTCGCTCGAAGCGCTCACGCATTCTTTGGTTGAGGAGAGTTTGCGAGAGTAATTTCACGGCGACGGTTACGCCACCTAATAGTTTATCTTCTGCTCGATATACTTGTCCCATGGCACCACTACCGATCAACTCGACCAGTTGGTATCGATTGGCAAGTAAGCTCCGATGTCTAGATTCTGCCGACATAGCTAGGCTACCTTTTTAATTATAGTGAGTCTGGTGGAGAGAGTTTCGGTTCTTCGTTACTTGGTATGGTTCAATAGGGTGGCATAAATCGACTAAATCCTTATCTGGCAAGAGACTTAATTGATTAGCTCGTTCTAGATCGAAAACAATTGGCAAAAATTGCCGCAATGTCTTTCTAGATGAGGGTTTAATCCCTTATAACCCCCGTCCATTACATAACACAAACCGAAGAACCAGAATTTCTTAAAGAACCGCTGCAATTGGTAGTTGATCGAGAGGACTTAATCTTAGAATGCCCTTTTTTTCGGCTAAAAGCATGATTATTAAGATATATTTTCAGGTATTTTTAGTCATTGCCCCTTGCCTAATTAATTTTTGTGGGTTGAAAAAATGAACAACCCAAGTATAAATTAGCACAAAATCTCTAAATGAAGAACATCTAAGGGTCTGCTGAAAAAGTACGGGCGAAGCATTCGGATAGAAAATCTCCGGTTTCACCGATAGGTTATTGCCCGAATGCTTCGCCCCTACAGGACGCGGGCCGATGAAGACGCAAGGTTTTGAAGCACGATTCTCTCAAAATCTTGCACCTGTTTCGCTCGTAAAGCCACAAAACCCTTACCTTGCCT
>NZ_JADBRW010000076.1:0-3663 GCF_020247025.1 Microcystis sp. M109S1 | reverse complement strand
GTGGTCGAGGGAATCAACAATAAACTTAAACTAATAAAACGGAGAGGCTATGGCTTTAGAAACTTTCGGAATTTTTGGGTTAGAAGTATGTTGTCTTGGCATCTTGTCTGTTGATTTAGCATAAAGGGTAACGAAGAGCCGTAAATTTTTTCAGTCCCGATAGATCTATTTGGGAAAGATTATAGACATCTTTGAGCAATAAACTTTCGTTTTCTTGACAGGTAAAACTAAAGCTTTTTACCAATAAATTGCCTTCAAAGTTTTGTTTAACTGGGATAATTCCCCAAAAAATCGACAGGAAAACCAGTGCTAGAGTAACTATAAAAACTGTGCAAAACTTGAGATTTTTCCTGATAAATTGCCAGAAACTTTTAAAATTATGCTTGGACTTCATTTTAGCCACTGGGGATTATGTTCAAAAGTTATATTAATCGGGGCATTTCTGGGAGGAGCATCATCTTGTTCTAATAAAGCTTTGACTCGCAATTCGTACAATCCCGCCTTAGCCAGTTTACCATCAGAAGTACGACCATCCCAAGTAAAGAAAATTTCTCCTTTTGGTTGCCAGTTAGGGCGAGAAGTCTCATAGATAACCTCGTTGTTCTGGAGGATTTGTAATTCTTTGATCTGGCTACGCACATCAGAAAAAAAGACGATATCATAGGTTTTTGCCTGATTAAAAATAACCGGCAAATAGATCAATTTACCGTCACTGATATAGGCCGTGGCCCGCAGACTTTCAAGGGCGATATCTTCGCGATCAATAACATAGTTAGACCATTTAAATTGATAGCGAGAACCTTGGGGACGCAAGGTGAGGGGATCGAGTTGATAATTTTTTGGCACAGAACGCACCCTCACTTTCGGCTCTTGGTTATTACGACTAGGCACTTCCAACTTTAGGGAGTCAGTCATCCCCGGAATCCGGCCGATAGAAAGGGAAATAAGACTAAAACTGCCCGCAATATCGATACCACTTTCATCATCTGATTGAAAATATTGCATATGTGATCGAAGATATTCCATCCGAGCTATTATTCCCTCACAGCGCTTGTCATTATCTCTCTGGATATAGTTGCTAGAGCTAGTATTTCCCGTCCCACAGTTTTGAGCTTGAATAGGGAAGAACGAGACCAAAATAAGACTAAGAATTGTTAAGTTGAGGGCAATAAATGATTTTTTCATGGTACAGTCACCTGCCATTGAGCTAATTTTTGGAGAACTCGATCGATTGGGTAAGCCAAACCGATACCGGAAGAATCGATTTGGGACTCGTTAATCGTCCTAAACATCAATCCGATCACCCGCATTTCCTGATCAAATACTGGACTACCAGACCCCCCCACGGCCAGACTCACATCGATTAATAAATTGCCGCTACTAGACTGAATGCCGATGGTAATCGCCTCGTAGCTCGACCAATCTTTTGATTCAGGATGTCCGATGATAGAAATCCGTGTTTTTGCGGCAATTTCGCCTTGATGAAAGGTTAAAGGACTGATATCGTCTGGTAAACCCGTGACTTCCAGCAAAGCTAAATCCAAGTTTTCTTGGGGTTCGGTGATCTGACTTATTTTAGCCTTTGCACGATCGCGCGGGAGGTTGGGTAGATTTTCGCCATAATAGGGTTCCACTTCCAGATTATCGCCCCTCTGTTCCGTGTCGCGATCGACCACCACATGACGATTAGTGATAATCCACACCGTTGTTCCCCGGCGTTTGACCACTTGACATCCTCGCCGCCGTAAAACGGACGGCGATTCCTCACCACGCCACTTTTTTAGGGTGGTCGCTGAACGGGGTTGACGCTTCACCGAAAAACGCTTAATTGCTTAAGTCTGACTCTTTCGACCCGTCCGTTTTGAGTGTCCGGATGCCCTCCGGCCACTTTGAACAAGTCGAAAAAATCTAATGTTCAACCTTATTTCCTAGAAAGTTTTACTCGTTCAAGGCCGAATTTGAATTCTTTTCTGAACAAAACCCCCTACTATCTGTTGTCAAGGTTCAGTTTTTAGCTTGGTTATCGCTTTTTCCATTATAGCTTAAAGCCGTCCTAAAAGGACGGGGTTTTAACCCAAATTTTCGATAAGTAGGTAGGTGTTAAAAGTTGTCAGACACCCCCCTTATCAAGGGGGGCAGGGGGGATCGGCACCCCCCTTATCAAGGGGGGATTAAGGGGGGATCAGAGGCAAAATCTATCTTCAATTTAATTATAACTACTTACTTAAAAATTCTCCGTTGCTTTCGTCCTGTTTCGGAAGAAAGAAAGTTACATTTTGTAATCTTTAGACCGCTCAAGCTGGAACTAGGGTGAAATGGGCAGTTTGACGGTAAAGCTTGTTCCCTCACCCACTTGGCTATCTAGGGCGATTTCGCCACCGTGGAGTTCGACGCATTTTTTAACCACTGCTAACCCCAATCCGGTGCCGATAATATTTTCCACATTCTGACCCCGATAAAAGGGTTCATAGATCTTAACTCTATCTTCCTCGGCAATGCCGATCCCGTGATCCCGGACTTGAAAAACAATGCGATCGCTATCTTTCCCCAAAATCAAACTAATCCCTGCTCCCGTGGGGGAATATTTAATCGCATTTAAGAGTAAATTACTTAAAATCGAGTAGAGCAGTTTCTCATCTAGATAGGGACGAATCATCAATCCCTCGCTGACAAATTTAATCGGTGTATTATTTTTATTGATAAATTGAAAGTCCTCGACTAAATTTAAACAAAAAGCTTCAATATCGAGCGGCTCTAGTTGACAACTGAGATTCCCAGATTCTGCCCTAGTTAAAATCAAAATATCTGTTAAGAATTGATTCATTAGCTTGACAGAAGACTGGATTCTATATAGGTTTTTTCTGCTAGACTGATCGGCATCTTTTAAGCCATTTTCTAATAACTGCGAGGCAGAAAAAATAACGGTTAAAGGGGTTCTAAACTCATGAGATATCATGGAAAAAAGCTGTATTTTTAGATCGGAAAGTTCTTTTTCTTGTAGTAATAACTGGTGGATTTTCTCACTTTTCTGTCGCCGTTTCTCTTGCCAAAAAACTAAAAAATAAACTCCGCAAATAATTCCAAAGCTAGTAAAAGTTCCCAGTAAACCCAACAGAGAATTTTCGCGAATACTATCCCTAGAACTAGCGATGCTACTTCTTAAATTCCTTTTCTGACTAGCTTGTAAATAGGTAAGAAGATTTTGAAACTTATCCCGGAACTCGACACTTTTAACCGTGATTGCATCTTGAGAAATATCATCGGACTGATCGGGTTTATAGGTGGCGATCGATTGATTAAATAGAACAATTCGCCGATACATTAAATCCCCGATCTGAGCCACCATTTCCCGCTCGAAATCCGTGCCGTTTTCTAATTGTTTGGCCAAGAGTTGCCAGTTAGATTGCATCAAAGCGATCGCCCGACGATGACGACCTAACTCGCTAGGGCTGCCAGTTTTAATATAACCCCTTCTTCCCGATTCGGCCACGGCCATGTTAGCGTAAAGATTACTGAGATTATCGTTGACATCCTCACCGCCGTAAACGGACGGTGATTCCCAAACCTCACGATTTAGGTTTCTGCTTCTTTCCCTTGCGGGGTTCCGCACCTGCCTTAACAGTTTTACTCTGTTCTGGTCTTATGGTCGCTCTACAGACTGAC
>NZ_JADBRW010000075.1:0-9340 GCF_020247025.1 Microcystis sp. M109S1 | reverse complement strand
CTGAGTTAGTCTTTTAGACAACTCGGTATATTTTGGCTTTTTTTCTCCTTGTTGATAGAGTTCTTGGCAGTAAGCTAAGGTATCGTTCCAGACAACACGCACACACCCGAACAATTGAGACAAAAGCCTCTTTTGTTGGTCTGTTGGGTAAAGGCGGTATTGATACCTTGCTTTCATTGAGTTAAAATATGTGTGTCCGCATTCTATTTTAACTAGGTCTGATAATTATGTCAAGCCATCTACGAAAAGAAAGACACTCTATAATCAGTGATCAGTAAACAGTAAACAGTAAACAGTAAACATTAAAAAGACAGGAGGAAACTTCTATTTAATACTGCACACTTAAAAACTCACATCTGATAACTGATGACTTACCCACTGATAACTGATAACTGATAACTGATAACTGATAACTGATAACTGATAACTGATAACTGATAACTGGGAGGTGCAACCCTGGAAGTTCTTAAGTGCTATATTAAATATCAAGAAAAGCCGTCGTAAAACGACGGGGTTTTAACCCAAATTTTCGATAAAGACAAAGATTTCACCCCTAGTTTTTGTAACTGTTCTCGGTGTGCCTCTAGAATTGCCAGCACCTCGTCCCGTTTCATTTGGTGTGTTCTTGAACCTGCCACCAATATTATAGCTTTGTCGGTGCAACCCTTAAACTGAAGCTGAAATCTTCCAAATCTACAAAACAAACTAATCACTGAAAACTCACATCTGATAACTGCTCACTGCTCACTGATTAAGCTGTAGCTTCTAAAAATACGCCTAAATTGCGGAATTTTTGATAACGAGATTCGCGCCGTTGTTGGGGTGTTAACAAAGATAAAGCCTCTAAATTTTCACTGATAGCGGCTTTTAAATTGGCTGCCGCTTTAATCGGATCAGCATGGGCCCCTCTGGAGGATTCAAGAACGATCTGATCGATAATATTTAACTCTTTTAAATCTTTTGAGGTAATTTTGAGGGCAACTGCTGCTTTATCGGATTTTTTGGCATCTTTCCAGAGAATGGCCGCACAAGCTTCGGGAGTCGCCACGGTATAGACAGAATGCTCTAACATTAATAGGCGATCGCCGACCCCAATGCCCAAAGCACCGCCCGAACCACCTTCGCCAATAACAGTACAAATGATCGGCACATCTAAACGGAACATCTCCCGAAGATTATAGGCGATCGCTTCCCCTTGACCTAATTTTTCCGCTTCCACCCCCGCCCAGGCACCGGGGGTGTCAATAAAGGTTAAAATTGGCTGATTAAACTGATGGGCGTGTTCCATTAAACGCATGGCTTTACGATAACCCCCGGGGGCAGCCATACCGAAATTTCTAGCCACATTATCCTTAGTATCCCGGCCTTTTTGATGCCCGATAATCACCACGGGACGACCGTTAAAACGGGCAACACCACCCACAAGAGCGGGATCGTCGTAACCACCGCGATCACCGTGTAACTCGAACCATTCATCGGTGATTGCTTGAATATAGTCTAGGGTACTGGGGCGCCGGGGATGACGGGCTAATTGTAGCCTTTGGGAAGGGGTGAGATTGCTAAAAATTTCACGACGTAATTGATTAGCTCGTTCGTCTAGTTGACTAATTTGTTCCGAGACATCTACGCTATTTTCTTGGGCTAATTCTTTAATCTGTTCGATGCGGGATTCTAATTCGTAGAGGGGTTTCTCAAAATCTAGGAGAAAAATCTTTTTCTCGGTAGTCTCGTTTTTAGTCATAGGTTAGTGGCTAGAAGTTTACTGGAAGCTAATCTTTTCTAGCTTACCGTTTTTCAGCGATCGATTATCGGCAGCTTCGGGATTACCTGGAGATAATTTCAGGTTAACGATCTAAATCTGTCAATTGTCGTATAATAATAGATCGTGCCTTTTTCACCCCAAGGAGGATTAGTTATGGCAGGAAGTGAACTAAAAGCGGATCTATGGGTTAACGAATATATTACCCCCTGGGACATTTATAGTCATGGGGTTTCCCGGATTTTAGCCTACAAAAAAACCGCTTTTCAGGAGATGTATATTGTTGAATCGGGGGCCTATGGAAAAGCCTTGGTACTGGATGGCAAATGGCAATCTTGTACGGGGGATGAATTTATTTATCATGAAGCATTAGTGCAACCGGCAATGATTGCCCACCAAGAACCAAAAACTGCTTTAATTCTGGGAGGTGGTGAAGGTGCGACAACCCGGGAATTATTGCGTTGGAAAACAATCGAAAAAGTGATGATGATCGATATCGATGGGGATGTGGTGGCAGCTTGTAAGGAACATCTTCCCGAAATGCACCAAGGCACTTTTGATGATCCTCGTTTTCAGTTAGTTGTCGCTGATGCTTTAGAAGTTTTAGACACCACTAACGATAAATGGGATATTATTATATCCGATCTGGTTGATCCCATCGAAGAGGGTCCTTCTTTCCCCCTATTCACGAAAGAATACTTTGAAAAACTACAAAGAGTTTTGGCAGCAAATGGCATTGTTGTTGTCCAATCTGGCCCGGTTTCTCCTCCTTCGGTGATGTATCATGCGCGTTTGGTGAATACTTTAAAAGCAGTTTTTCCCTACGTTCATTCCTATTGCGCTCCCACTCCTAGTTATGGTTCCCCTTGGGGTTTTACTCTCTGTGCTAATCATCCTTTAAATACTCGTCCCGATCCCGATGTGGTAGATGAATTAATCACCGATACAACTACGGGAGGATTACGTTTAATTGATGGCATGAGTTTACTAGGAATGTTACAAACTCCTCTCTATATTCGTCAAGCAATCGCACAAAATACGGAAGTTTATACCCTGGCAAAACCCCCGAAATTCTTCGGTCAAGGAGTAATCAGTGACCAGTAATCAGTAATCAGTCATCAGTCATCAGTAATCAGTCATCAGTAATCAGTAATCAGTAATCAGTAATCAGTAAATAAGGGTTATAATTAGAAATCGATCGAGTCTTCATGATTAAGAATTGTTTGCAGAATTTCTAGGGGAACAGTAGCAAAGTATTGCTGGAGAAAGTTTTCTAGTGCCACCGCTTCTAGAAATTGCTCAATCTTATTAATTTTTGCCTCATGATTGACTAATTCAAAGGATAAATTTTCTTGATTTTTATTGACTTTAAAGCCATTTTCTGCTAAGGAAATTAATCCTAATTCTAGGGTATGATAACTGAGGTTTAAGCGGTTTTGTAATTGTTGACGGGAAATACTGGTTTTAGTTCTAGCTAAATATTTCCCGATCCCGACAAGGTTTATCCATGTGCTGTGAGCGGATTTTTTCAAAGGACTACCATAGGCAAGAACTAACTTTTTATCCCGTAAAATTGCCTGTTGATATTCCCGGGAAAGTTTTGTCCAATCCCGGGGACATTCCCAGAGAAAAAGGGGATTTAATTGGCTAACTTCTCGATTAATTTCTCGATGGCGATTGTCGATTAAAAAATCTTTTTTATTGCTATAGGTTAGGAATTCTTGTTGATAGGGATGCAAGGCAATTAAGCGAACTTCATAGCGATTTTTGTAGGTATTAAAATCTAATTCGACTAGGGCATCATAACGGGTATCGGCAGCAATTTCGTCTTTGTGATGACCCCACCACATACCGGGGAATCCCTGCTCGATTGAACTATCCCAGATCTCAAAAGTTGTCCGGGGATAAGCGATTTTTCTGCCCTTGAAATCTTCAAGATTTTTATGCCAAAGATTGTGAAAATAACAATTTTGAATTAATAACTTCGGTGTGGGATTACCCATCCCGCAGGGTTCCAGTAATTTTAATTCTCGAAATAGACTTTTTCCCAATTGGGAAACCGTCACCACTGCATCCACTTCTATCTCAGGAGAAAGGGAAGTTAAATCAATTCCTGTGCGTCGCAATTGTTGATTAATTCCCTCAATAAATAGGGGTAAATTTTCTATAGTTAAACTTAAACCTGCGGCCAAAGGATGACCACCAAAACGATGTAAAAGATGGGATTGAGAGGATACTAATTGATAGAGATCGATCTCGCGAATTGACCTAGCGGAACCCTTAGCAAAAGGTGGTTCACTGGTACTTAATAAAATTGTCGGTCGCTGGTATTCTTGGGCAATTTGTCCCGCAACTAATCCTAAAATTCCCGCCATCCATTGGGGATCATCTAAAATAATTACATTAGTGGTAGAAAGATCAATTCTTTCTAGTTTTTTCTGAACTTGTTTAATAATATCCCGTTGGATTTCTTGGCGACGAATATTGGCCAATTCCGCTTGTTCAGCTAATTCTTGACAACGTTTTTCATCTTCACTGGTAAGTAATTCCACACAAAATCTAGCATCGCCATAAATGCGACTGACGGCATTAATGCGCGGTCCAATACCGAAGGATATATCCATCGGTCTATCTCCGGTTTTGTTACATAAATCGAGTAATTTTTTAACTCCCAAACGCTGAGTATTTTGCAGTTTTTGAAGACCTTTTTGGGCTAAATAACGACATTCTCCCGTCAATTTGACTAAATCGGCAATTAAACCAATCGCAACTAAATCGAGTAAATTTTCTAGGGGTTTTCTGGGAATATCTGCCAGGGTTAAATACATCGCTTCCACTAATTTATAAGCAACGGCAACCCCAGAAAGATGATAGAAAGGATGGGTTTCCACAAAGTAGCGGGGATTAATCAGGGCAATCACCTCGGGGCGCTCGTCGGGTAGGGTATGATGATCGGTGATGATAATATCGATGCCTAGACTGTTTGCATAGTCAATTTCGGCGATATTCGTGCTTCCCGTGTCACAGGTGACGATTAAACGGGTTCCTTGATGCGCTAGTTTCTCGATACCGGGACAATTGAGGCCGTGGGATTCTTTTTGGCGATCGGGTATGTAATAATCTAACTGTTGATTAGCTGGGAAAAACTGCCCTAATCCTTCCCAGAGGACAGTGGTAGCGGTGACACCATCGGCATCGAAATCCCCCCAAATAGTCACTTTTTCGCCTTTATTTAGGGCTTTTTCCAGTCTTTTGACGGCGAAGTTCATTTCTTGCCCAAAATCAAAGGGAGTTTTTGACTGATAAGCTTTCTCATCCAGAAACGTCCCCAGAGTCGCCATATCCCGGACACCGCGATGCCATAATATTTGTGCTACGACGCTGCCATCCGACTCTGGGGTATAGTATTGGACTATTTTTAAAAACTCTTGGGGAAGAGCTACCGATGGGGGAATTTGCCAGTTAGACACGGGATATCAAGGAAAAGTAAAAAGTAAAAAAGGTGGCAGTCAATTTAGCCACCACTAACGGGGGGAATCAAAACTATCTCATCGCCATTTTTGAGGATTTTCTCTCCCGAAACAAACTGAAGATTGACTCCAAAACGAGTAACATCGCGCCATCTTTCTAATTGAGGATAGGGGGCTATAATATAGTTTAACACTTCTGTAACGGAAGTGTGGGCAGGAAATTCGAGGTTTAATTGTGAAGTTTGATAGACTTCTTGATAAATAGCAAATAGTTTCACTGTGATCGTAATCTTTTCCATCTTTACATCAATATTTTTCCTAGGATAATAACATCAATTGGGAACCCTGTTCGGTTTTGCGGACTTCGATGCGATGTTGAAAAGCTTCTTTAAATTGGGGCATATGGGTGACAGTCAAAATACAGGCAAAATCGGCGGATATAGCGTTAATTGCCGCAATTAAGCGCTCGCATCCTTCCGCATCCTGAGTTCCGAATCCTTCGTCAACAATGAGCATTTGTAGGGCTGTTCCGGCTCTTTGTGCCAATAATCTCGCTAAAGCTAATCGAATCGAGAAATTAATCCGAAAAGCTTCCCCTCCTGAATAGGTTTCGTAGGGACGAGATCCCCTGGTATCGCCAATAATAATATCTAAAGTATCGATTAACTTTTGTCGCTGTTTCTTAGTACCTTTACCGCTTTTTTGGGTTAAAAACTGCACATGAAATTGATTACCAGTTAAGCGAGCTAAGATATAATTAGTTTGTGCTTCCAACTCCGGTAAAACATTCTCAATCATCAGAGTTTGTAAACCATTTTTACCGAAAGCTATGGCTAACTCTTTATAAACTGTATATTGTTTTTTAACTTTAGCTAAATCGCCCTCTTTTTCTGTCAGTTGTTTACCTAAAGTTTCTAGTTGATGTAATTTCTCCTCAACCCGACCTTTTTGGGAGAGCAATCCATCAATTATCTGTCTTCGCTGTTGAATATTGGTCGATAATGCGGCTATTTCTTGGCGATAGTCAGTCAAAGTACCAATCTTTTGACTAATATTTGCTAACTCCTGATTCAGCTTCTGGCGATCCTGATTTCGCAGCTGTAATCTTTGCTCAATGTCAGCGATTTTAGCGGCTATTTCTGGATAATTTTTTTCTGCTTGTTGCCAGTCTTGATACTGTAATCTTACCCCCTGTAATTGTCGGATCAGATTTTGAATATTCTGATGTTCACTGCGATCATAATTTAAGTTTTGAATAAACTTTTCTAAGCTTTTAATTTCCTGTTTAAGTGGGGAATTTTGACATAGTTCTTGCTTCTCTTGTTCTAGTCTAGCTAATTGATTAATTAAATTAGGTTTCTCGGCCTTGATATTAGCTAAACGACGGTTTGATTGCTTAAGTTCTGATTCTTGAATTTCTGCCCAACGCCATCTTTTTTCTTCTCCTCTGACTAAAGCATGACTTTGTTCATCATAGTTTAAAAAGGCGATTTCTTGATTGACAATTTGTAATTCTTGCTGGAATTCTAGGGCATAATTGCCACTGCTTAAAAGTGCTTCTAACTCGACAAGTATCTCCTCGGTTTTCTCTAGTTCTATTTCCTTTTCTTCAATAGTTTCTAACTTGACTTCCAACTGCACATATTTTTGTTGTAGATTCGATCTTGCTGGCAATTCTTGTTTAATTTGGGCTAATTCCTCCCCTAAACGTTTTAAATCTCGATCGCAGTCTGCCATCCGTTCCTGTAGGGACCAGATTTGCTCTTGAATTTGTTCTTGATGTTGATGGGTTTTCCTGATTACTTGATGACGGTGATGACTGTCTAAATTCTGTTCACACAGAGGACAAACCGAATCGGGAATATTTAATTTTTCCAATTTATCACTTAACTCTAAAAGTTGTTCTTCATATCTTTTCTGTTGCTCCAATAAACTTTTTTTATCCACTTGTTTAAGAGTTTCCTTTTCTTCAACTCGTTCACAATAGGTTTGTTTTTTATCTAGTTCCTTAATTCGTTTGGCTAAATTGAGAGCTTCCTCTCTTAGTAGCGGAATACGATCGATTTCTGTCTCTAATTGTTGCCGATTTTTTTGCAATTGTTCCCAACGAGCATTGATCTTAGCTTTTTCCCGTTCCAACTGCATATTTAGATCAGCTTTTCGGCTATTTAAAGGAGCATATTTTAAAGCTAATCTATCCAATTCCTGAAGACGTTGACGATGATAATTTAACTTCTCTAATCCTGCTTGAATATCCCCCGCTTGCTCGATAATTTTTTGAGTTTCTTGTTCCTGTCTTCGCAATTCTTCTAAACGAGCGCTCGTTTGTTGGATAGGAAGGGTAAATTCGTTAATTTTTTGCTGTAATTTCTGTTCTAATTGTTGTTTATCATACTGGGCCTGTTGCCAAGCTTGCAATTGACTTGACAAACTTGCCTCTTTCTGGTCTAAATTCCTTAGGCGCTCGTGTGCAGTAATAATGTCATTTTTGCGATGAAGAATAGTCCTTATTTGATTTAATTGATTGTCTAGACTAACTTTTTCCCGGTCTAATCTCTCGATTTCTGCTAATAAAGCTCGCTCCTGTTCTCTTTGCCACTGTAGCTGTTTTTCCCAATTCTGACGCTGATTTTCTTCCCCCTGTAGTTGCTGTAAACGCCGATTATTTACCTCTTGTTCTTGATTAATTTGGTTAATTTGGGTGCTTAACTCTTGCAGCTGTTCTTGATAAGAGTTTTTCTCCTGAAGACGGAGTTTGATAGTTTCTACTTGCTGCTCGATCTGGAGGGACTGTCCATCAAATTGTTTCGATATATCCTTGGCTTTATTTGCTAAAATTTCATAGCGATCGAGTTGCAATAATTCTGCTAAAATCTGTTTACGACCACTGGGAGGCTGTTTCATAAACTCGTCCGCTTGTCCCTGCCGTAAATAAGCAGAATTAATGAAAGTTTTATGGTCTATTTTTAGATAAGTATTAATCTGTGCTTGGGTATCTTTAATACTTTTACCCGATAAAGGACGAAAACTCTGATCATTAATCACCTGAAAATCTAAACTAGAAGCTTTCCCTCCCCGGTGACGACTACGGATAATTTTATAGATTTCTCCCCCATAACTAAACTCGAAATCTACCCGCGCATAATCGCTGCCCGCATGAATCACATCATCAGCAATCGAGGTGCGACTTTCTCCCCAAATTGCCCAAGTAATTGCTTCGAGTAAAGAGGATTTTCCCGCACCATTGGCACCACAAATACAGGCAGTATGTAATCCGCGAAAATCTAGCACTGCCTCGCGATAACTGAGAAAATTTTTCAGGGTTAATTGTAGGGGAATCATAAGCTGGGAAGTGGGGAAGTGGGGAAGTGGGGAAGTGGGGAGAATACAGTACAACTTAGAAATTAATCAGAGGATAAAAAACCGAGGACAAGATAGCTTCAGCGCAATACCTCTGGGTGAATCTATTCGGTATCAATAACTCTCTCCTACAATAACCTCTAATCAAAGCTTAACTGAAATCAAGCCGGGAGCAAATGCGCTTTTTTGGTTCTCCGCAATTCTCCTCACCATCATCATAACCTAGTCACTGTTCACAGATAAGGGACTTGCGCTTTAATAATGTACCATTTAAGGCTTGTCTGATTCTTCTACAGAGCGATTGTCTGGCTGTGGGATATTATTCCTACGCAAGTCCCTAGGGTGTTGAGGTTACTGTTGGATTATGAGGCGGTTTTTCGGAAGGTTGAATTGATGTGATCGCAGTTGAAAACCGACAGCCAGCAGCAGGAAATATTGAGGATTCGCTATCGGTTGGGAGAGGGGGAGACGGCGGAGTTTCTGGAGTCCAGTCCCCATAATGAAACCCATCCTCAACACCCTCCCCCTCCTAATAGCGTTCGCCTTCCTCATCTACCTGAAATTTGACTGAAGATTCTCAAGTTTATCTTTTTCTAACCAAAAGAGTTAGTCACAATAATTAATCTTTAATTTTCTGCCAATATTTATTATGAATAAATTGATAAAGCTTGTTCCCAAGCCACTAAAAGCCTATCTCTCTTCAAATTGTCTGAGAGTAAATCCTGTTAATTTAGCTAATTTTTCTGCTTCT
>NZ_JADBRW010000074.1:0-26526 GCF_020247025.1 Microcystis sp. M109S1 | reverse complement strand
TCCACTATTCGCTTACTTATCAACTTTATCTAACTCGAACTAAGTTTCGGGTCGATATTCCCTATCAACTCTCTACCGTCTTTTTCACACGAGGTATATTATGGCTATCATCTACGTTAAGTCTGGTTCAACAGGTAATGGTTCCGCTTGGAATAATGCTTATGGCAGTTTACAAAGTGCTATTACTGCAGCACCAGCTGGTGATGAGATTTGGGTGGCTGCGGGGACGTATAAACCGACTACGGGAACCGACAGAACTGCAAGCTTTACCCTGAAAAACAATGTAGCAATCTATGGGGGGTTTGCAGGAACGGAAACTGCCCGTAATCAGCGTAATATTGCCAGTAATGCCACGATTTTAAGTGGTGAGATTGGCGCGTCTGGTATTGCGGATAATTCCTACCATGTGGTAAGCGCGACGGGTACGATTTCTACTCCTCTAGGTAACAGTTCTATTCTGGATGGGTTTACTATTACTGGTGGTAATGCCAATGGTACAACGGGAAATCAAGATGATGGGGGTGGGATGTATGTTTCGGGTGCTAGTCCAACCCTGAGAAATATCACTTTCCGCGATAATAATGGAACAAATGGAGGTGCTTTATATAACGAGAATGGTAGTAATCCTGTCCTGACAGATGTGTTGTTTGAGTACAATACGGCAACGCGAGGGGCGGCGATTTACGATGATTTAAGTAGTCCCCAGATTACTAATGGCACTTTTCGCCTGAATACGGCAATTAATGACGGGGGGGCGATTTATAACACCAGTAGCAGTAATCCCACCATTGTTGATTCGGTTTTTAGTCGAAATTCGGCTAATACGGGCAGTGGTGGCGCGATTTTTAGTAATCTGAGTAACCCCAATTTGATTAATAGTACCTTGAGTGGTAACGTGGCGGTAACTGGGGGTGCGCTACATAATGTGTCGAGTAGTGTAGCATTGCGAAATAGTATCCTTTGGGGGAATCAGGATAGTAGCAGTACGGGGAATCAGGTTAATAATGGTTCCGGTGGTAGTGTTACGGTTGCTAATAGTATTATCCAAGGAGGAGGGTTTACGGGTGCGACGAATGTTGACCCTCTGTTTGTCAATGCGAAAGCGGATGATTTACGCTTAAAATCGGGTTCTCCTGCTTTGGATGCGGGAGATTCTACTTTATTGCCTCTCGATAGTCGAGATTTGGATGGGGATGGCAATACTTCTGAACGGATACCCCTCGATTTGTCGCGTAATTCCCGTGTTGTGGGTGCAAATGTGGATTTAGGGGCGTATGAAGGGGCAGAACTCGCTCCTACGCCTACTCCTGCAGCAGTTCGCACGATTTTTGTACGGGCAAATGCGGGGGGAAGTAATAATGGTACGTCTTGGGTTGATGCGTTTACGGATTTACAAGGGGCGTTAGCAGCAGCGAAAAGTGGGGATACGATTTGGGTTGCGGGGGGAACCTATAAACCGACTACGGGAACGGACAGAAATGCAACTTTTACCCTCAAGAATCATGTGGAGATTTATGGGGGGTTTGCTGGTTCGGAAACGAGTTTAAGTCAGCGAAATGTTGCCACTAATGCCACTATTTTAAGTGGGGATATTGGGACAGTTAATACTGCGACTGATAATAGTGTTCATGTTGTTACTGGTAGTCGAACATCTAACACAACGATTTTAGATGGGTTTACTATTTCGGGAGGTAATGGCACTGTTCCCGACGCTATAGGTATTGGGGGGACTAATAGTGGAGGAGGAATGATTATCATTGATGGTAGTCCTATTCTCAGAAATTTAATCTTTGAGAATAATAATGCTTTTTTTGGCGGTGGACTTCTTAATGATAATGGCAGTAATCCTACACTTACTAACATTATTTTCCGTAACAATAGTACCAGTGCTGGTAGTGGTACAGGTGGTGCTGGAATCTACAATCTTAACAGTAATCCTATTGTTACAGATGTTACTTTTAGCAATAATGTATCAAATGAGAACGGTGGTGCAATTTACAATAACACCAGCAATACCACTCTAACGAATGCAACATTTACCAGCAATACTGCTACTGCTAATGGTGGGGCAATCTTTAACACAGCTAGTAATGTCACCTTAAATAATGCCACTTTTACCAGTAACACATCTAATCTTTCTGCTGTTACTGGTGGTGGTGGTGGTGCAATTTATAGCATTGGCGGTAGTTCCACACTGAATAATGCAACATTTTCCAGCAATACAGCTACTTCAGATGGTGGTGCTATCTATAACACGAGTAGCACTTTCACTCTGAAAGATGGAACTTTTAATAATAACACTGCCAGTAGTGATGGTGGGGCAATATTAAGCACTGGCGGTAGTTTTAATCTGACTGACGCAGATTTTGTTCAAAACCGTGCTACTGCTGGTTTAGGTGGTGCTGTTTTCCTGCAAACTAACAACTCCACTATTACTCAAGCTGATTTCTTACAAAACCGTTCTGCTAATGGTGGGGCAATCTACAACAACAGAAATAATGTTAGTGTCACGAATGCTAATTTTACGCTGAATATTGCTGATGGAAGTAATAGCGTAGGTGGGGCAATTTACAATCAAGATAGCAATAACCTACAAGTTATAAATGCTACTTTCAGTCGTAATAATGCTGCTTCTGCTGGTGGTGCAATTTATCAATATAATGGTAGTGGTGCTGGAGCTATTGATACAACCATTACTAATAGCACATTTAGTGGTAATGCTGCGGGTTCAGGAAGTGCGCTCTATAATCAATCTTTTGCTAGTAGCGTTTATAGCATTAGCAGCAATCTTCGTAACAGCATTATTTGGGGGAATGGCGGGACAGCAATTGTCAATATTACGGGTTTTGCTACCACAACAGTCACCAACAGTATTGTACAAGGTGGATATACAGGCACAGGCAACCTAAACGTTGACCCCCTCTTTGTCGATGCCATCAACGACGACTTACGCCTACAAAGCACCTCTCCTGCCATCAACGCAGGTAATAACGCCTCCCTTCCTGCCGATGCCCGCGACTTAGACGGCGATAGCAACATCACCGAAGCAATACCCCTTGATATTGCCCGAAATCCTCGCGTTAACGGTACAAACGTCGATATGGGTGCTTTTGAATTTACCCAAAATAGCGCACCCGTCCTCAACGATACTACCTTAACCGTACCCGAAAACAGCCTCTTAAACACCCTTGTCGGCACTGTTACCGCCACCGATGCCGATAATAACCCCTTAACCTACAATATCACCGCAGGGAATCCTAACCTCGATGGCGACGGAATTTCCGCCTTTACCATCAATAATAGCGGACAAATTCGCGTCGCTGACCCCGATGACATCGACTTTGAAGTTAACCCCAATAACCCCCTAACCGTCTCCGTCAGCGATGGAACCTTAACCGACACCGCGACTATCACCGTTAACCTCACCGATGTTAACGAAACCCCCAACCGTCCCCCCGTCGCTAATGATGCTACTTTTAGCCTCGTTAAAACCAGTCCCATTAATACCACAGTCGGAACTGTCACCGCAACTGACCCCGATAATAACCCTTTAACCTACAGTATTACTGCCGGAAATTTGGACACCGATGCCGACAATATCAAGGCATTTAGTATTAGTAGTAGTGGCGTAATTACGGTTGCTGACACTGATGATATTAGCAGTCAAACTAACCCTTTCAATCTTACTGTTACCGTTAGCGATGGTAACTTAAGCGATACTGCCGCTATTACTGTTAATCTTACCAGTCCTGTTAACCGTCCCCCAGTCGTTAATGATGCTGTTTTCAGCATTTCTAAAACCAGTCCTAACGGTACAGTTGTCGGGACAATTAACGCCACTGACCCCGACAATAACCCCTTAACCTACAGTATCACCGCCGGAAATCCAGACACTGATGGCGATACTACCTCCGCTTTTGGTATTAGTAATACGGGAGTAATTACGGTTACGGATGCGGATGATGTTAGCGCACAAACTAACCCCTTTAACCTGACAATTCAAGCAAATGATGGTGCTTTAACCGATACGGGTATCGCTACCATTAACCTAAATAATGTTAACCCTCTCAGCTTCCAACTGAAACTCTATGAGGATAATAACGGGACAGTTGGCAGTGAAATTACAAGCAATAATGCCATTCTTGGTAACAGCTTCTTTGCGGAAATCCTAGTAGGTGATATTCGCACCAATGCAGCAGGTTTAATCATCAACGCCCTTGATTTTGGCTTTGCTGCTGATGTTGCTCAAAATATCAACAACTTTGCTGATATTGGCAATGTCAACAGTCCCCTAATTACCTCCGCTTTCCCCCTCTTCCGAGGCGGTACATTAGACAATACTAACGGTTTAATTGATAACCTAAGTGGAGGTTCAGTTCCCGAAGCAAGTCAAGGTACAGCGATTGGGATTAATCAATTAAATCGCTTCAGTTTGCTACGCTTTAACGTCGTGGGAACGCGGGATAACTCTAACTTAAATCTCACCTTTGATCCCACTCAAATCGGTTTTGCTGATGGCACATTAGTTGATCCTAATGGTACTTTAAGCTTAACCCGTAATATCATCATCAATGATGCACCGATTGTCGGTAGTATTAATAACGTCAACCTCGCCGAAAGAAGTGCAGTAGGAACCGTAGTTGTCGCCGGAAACTTAGTAGATGCAACTGATGATGCTTACGGACAAACACCCACATTTAGCTTAAGTACCTCTCCTAAAGATGGTTCAGGAAATGATCTTTTTGCTATCAACTCTACCACCGGAGAAATTACCTTAACTCAAGCGGGTGCTAATGCCATTGACTTTGAAAGTGGAGTTACATCCTATCAATTGGGAGTCAAAGCAACTGACGGTTATAAACTCTCTACCGAACGCACTTTTAACGTCAATATTACTAACGTTAATGAAGGGACAATAGTAGTAGATAAAAACGCCATCACCTTCGGGACAAAACTCTCCCAATACCGACAAGGTGCAACCGATAGCCTGTTTGTCCGTCCTAACTTTGCTGACAAAACCCAATACATTGATATTACTAATACCGCAGCGGGAACTAATGATGTACTCGCTATTGCTGGTATTACTATCAATGCTCAAAATGTCACCACAGATGCCAATTTTGCCAATGGAGACATACTGCTAAATCCCGGACAAACTCGACGTATCGCTTTAGCATATACACCCAAAGCAGCGCGAGAAAACTTCAATTTGGCTAACGGCTTAGTCATCAACAGTAATGCTCAAAACAATTCCGCTTTGAACATTCAACTAACAGGAAAATCAACCTTTAACAGTGATATTTCCTACGATGGACGGGTGAATTTAACCGACTTAACTACCTTACAACGTCCGGGGTTATTTGGTAGTAGTAGTGGACAAACAAATTATGACCCTACTGCTGATATTACCGGAGATGGAAGAATTAATCTTGCGGAATTAGTTCCCTTCAATTCCGAATTTGGATTAGTTATTTAGATTAACTCTGTAGGTTGGGTTGACCCAAGGAAACCCAACAATTCAGATTAATTATGATGACTTTTGATTAGGTTTGATGGGTTAGCGCACTTCCTAACCCATCCTACAAAATAACGGTTTAGGTAAGGGTTCATTATCTACTTGATAAGCAATCATTAGCGATTCTATTGCTTCTTTTCCATTAGCGACAGCTTCCTCATAAGTATCTCCATGAGTACGCCAATATTGCCCTGGAAAATCAGGCAATGCAACCAAAAAACAATTATCTTCATCAGACCATTGGATTACCATGGGATATTTAATTTGTTCCATTTTCTTGATTCCTCTTAACTTCTTTTTCTTGATACAACTTTGCATCGGTACTGTCTTTTCCAGAAACAGTAACTTTACCAGAGTACAAATGATGTACCCAGTTAGTGTGACTTCCCTTACCAGATTTTTGAATAAATGCTGCTTGGCGTAGCATTTGTTTTAACTCGCTAACTTTTTTAACTCAGGAGAACTACATTATGTCTAGTCTGACTACTCAATTCAACCTCAAAACTGATAATAGTGGCCTAGTGGGAACTATTATTAATAATCCTCTCCGTGTAGGCGATAGATTTTTTGTAGAAATTTTAATGGAAAATAGTGATATTAATCCTGTCGGTATCACTAGCGGTGCTATTAATTTATCCTTCGATCCTCGCTCAATTCAAAACATCGACAATCCTTTCAATCCCTCAGATATTAATAGTCTTCTTATTACCTCTAATTTCCCCTTTGGACGCACGGGAATCTTAGACAATACCAATGGTTCAATTACTAACTTAGGAGGCGGTTCTTTACCATTTTTGGGCATTGGTTCACCTCTGGGAATTAATCAATTGGATACTTTTAGTTTATTGCACTTTCAAGTAATCGGCAATGGTAATTCTAGTCTGGTACTTAATATTGATTTATCTCAAACTGGTTTTAGCGATGGCAGTGTTGCCAGTTATTCTGGTAATCAAAGTCAGTTTATAAAAATAGTTCAAGTGGGTTCATCGACAGCTATTCCCGAACCTTCTACAATTTTGGCAATAGTAATATTAGGGTTAGGTGTATTGCTGTCTAAAAAACGCAATCAAGACAATAGTAATGATAGTTAATTGATGTTTTTAGGGGACGTAAGCGATCGAGTTTACGTCCCTGATTGATACTCAAAAAAACTGTAAGTTAGGATAGGCTAAAATTACATTATCTTCAGTAGCCACTACTAAATTATGCTGTAAAGCTTGACAGATTAAAAGACGGTCAAAAGGGTCTTTATGAAGGAGTGGTAAATCTTTTAAATGTACTAGGCTTTTTTCATCAATAACCAAACTGTTAATTAAATGCTGTTTTCTTTTTTTGGGAAGATATAGGTCAGGACGCTCAGGAAAATTTAATTTGCCTAACTGATACTTAATAACGCACTCCCAAACAGAGACTACACTCAAAAAAACTTCGTTATTGCTATTTTTTATCTGACGGCATATTTTTTCAGACAAGCGCGGATGATCACTAATTAACCAAAGAAAAATGTGTGTATCTAGTAACAATCTCATTGTGGATAAAACAAGTCTAAAACTTCCTCTGGTAAAGGTTCGTTGAAATCATCAGAGATGGTAAATTCTCCTCTAGCTAATCCTACCGGACGAGATCGATGAGATTGACTTAAAAATTGCCAAATTATCTTAATTTCATTTTCACTTAAAGGATTTGTATTGTCCATTTCTTGGTTATTTTTAACTAAAAATTGCCATTTTTGTAATGCTTTTTCTGTTAGGTAATTGTCGGATTTGTTTGCCGCCTCTTGATGAGTTAACTTATCAATAAATTGCCCAACTAAATTAAGATTGTCTGCGGACAAAATTGCTAACTTCTCAGTTAATAACTGGCGTAATTCTACATCGTTCATGATTTTTTAACTATTAACTAAACATCGATTGTAGTCCCCAAAAAGGATAGATACACCCAGGTTAATTCCTAGAGGAGTAATTTCGGGGCTGTCAACCAGAATAACTGACACTTGCCTAGGGGATTTTCCTGATTGGGAACCTCTAGACCAATTATTCCCGCTTTTTTGACCGATAATTTTCCTTGAAACTTGCCCCAAACTAGCATTTCCGTCCAATAGCCTAAATCCGGTTCGTGGCCTACCATTGCGATCGCGTTTTCCTCTCGCTGATAGTCCGACTTTTGCCACCATTGCACCCAATCTTGAATATTGCCGTTGGGTGATAGGGGATTAAATTGCTCAATTTTACGGCTTAAACCCGCTTTTTGCAAAATTTCGGCGGTTTGCACGGCACGCACCAGGGGAGAAGTGAGAATTAGGTCAAATTTCACCCCCAACTGTCCTAATCTTTGGGCAACTTTAGCGGTTTTGGCCCTACCTTCCTCGGTTAAAGGACGTTCCCCATCGTTGAGATAATCCCCAGATTGCCCTGCTAATCCATGACGCACAAAATAAAGTTTCATATCAGTGTCGGGTCGGTCTTTGCGATGATAATAGATAGCTGAGGTCCGATAGCTAGGTGCGAATTACCTTTTCATCGGGGTTAACTAGATGGGAAAGTTTCTGTTTAATTTGGGTGTCATACAGTTCCCACTTGAGTTTCGCATATTCGGCATTATTATTAAAACCACCGAGGAAACCGATAGGAATTTCAAAACCTCCGGCCATATAACGACCACCACCAAAAAAGCGACCTTGGTTATCCTGTCCGAAAGCTTCCTTGAGAAATTCATCGGGATCTAGGGTAATTTTACTGGTACGCATAGAACCAATGACTAACTCGATCTCCTCATCTTCATCGTGAACGATACCATAAACTAAAGCCGTGTGAACATTTTCTTCTGTCACCAAAAAATCGGCAGCTTGGGGAATCGCATCCCGGTCATCATAACGCAAATAACCGACCCCGGCGATCGAATAATTATTTTTAATAATACGGTTTTTTAAGGCCCGTTCAATCACATCCATCACCCGTCGGGATCTGGCCGATTGCAGGACAGCGTTTAATAATTGGGCATCGTAGAAACGACTGAGATAACCAGCAGCAATAAATTCACACTCTTGCGCTTGCATTAAATTATTCGTATCCGATCGCAATCCGTGCATCAAAGCTGTGGCACACTTAACATGGACGGTATCGCTAGTATTAAAATTCAGTAACCCTTTTTGGATATATTGGGTTAACATCGCCGCTGTTGCCCGCATTTGGGGACGAATATCGACAAATTCCGCCTCTAGATCCCCTTGGCGGGTATGATGATCGATCACAGCAATAATGGGAATTTTTGCCTGTTTAACCAGAGTGGTTAACTGACTATTGGTTCCCTGACCATCGACAAAAACACAACCCTGATAAACCGAAAGATCTCTATCCTTGAGGGTATGGACTCCCCAACGTTTAGCCGGTAAACCCGTTAGTTTTACCAAAGCGACATTTTCCTGATGGGAGAGAGTACCCGCATAGACTATATCACAGTGAATATCGTACTGTTCAGCGATAATTTGATAGGCCCAGGCGCTAGAAAGAGCATCGGGATCCGGGAAATCCTGCATCACCACAATTTGATTTTCACCCCGGTGATTTTCCAAAGTACGTCGCAAGCGATCAATCAGGGAAATAAGTAGGGTATCATTACTAACCGTGACTGGAGGAAGGGGACATACTGCCGACGCTTCCCCTACCACTACATCGGTTTCGAGGGACTTGGCAGGAACTAGACTCAGTAATTCAGCCATCATTTTTAGAAAAGTTCGCTTAAAGGTAGATTCAGTCAGGATTTTTTGAGCTAATCAATTCTAGACGATATCCTCGCTCGATCGGTTCATCTCAAATATTAAGCTTTTCCAGCCACTAGCTTCCCACTGTCGGGCTATAACTCTAGTCTATCGAAAGACCTCTCCCGTCGCCCCCCGAAGTCGGGTGGGTTGGGGGTGAGGGCAATTAACCATCGCTGCCCCATTACTTGTGAAAAATGATATAACTGGACTTCCCCACTTCCCCACTTCCCCACTTCCCCACTTCCCACTCTCCGATACTTTTTAAACAGGATTTAGGATCATCACCGTCCCTAAATATTTGCTCTGATTTTTTCTAGTAAAGTTATACTATTAAGGAAGCAAAGACGAAATTCTAGGGTTAAGCAATGGTTAGACAACTCGACGACAGCCCGAAAACCGCAATCGTCTATCCCGATAGCGATGGTAAACCGATGGCCGATAATACAAGACAATTTCGCTGGATTACGACGATTAAATCGAATCTAGACTGGTTATTTGCCAATAATGCCGATGTTTTTGTCGCCGGTGATTTACTCTGGTATCCCGTGGAGGGAGATAATAAAATCCGTCAAGCACCCGATGTCATGGTAGCTTTTGGCAGACCGAAAGGCGAAAGGGGTTCCTATCAACAGTGGAAAGAGGAAAATATCCCCCCGCAAGTGGTTTTTGAAATTCTCTCTCCGGGTAATACCCAAACAGAAATGACCAGAAAACTGCTGTTTTATGACCGTTATGGTGTGGAAGAATATTATATCTATAGTCCCGATAAAAATGATTTGGGGGGCTGTATTCGTCGGGAAAATCGGCTCGAAAGTCGGGAAAATCTCGATAATTGGGTAAGTCCTCGCTTGGGCATTCGTTTTCAATTAGCCCAACCAGAGTTACTGTTGTATTATCCCGATGGTCAACCTTTCACCAGTTACAACCAAGAACGACAACGGGCCGAAACGGAACGACAACGGGCCGAAACGGAACGACAACGGGCCGAAACGGAACGACAACGGGCCGAAACGGAACGACAACAGGCCGAAGCGGAACGGCAACGGGCTGAAGCGGAACGACAACGGGCCGAACGATTGGCGGCAAAACTGCGGGAGTTAAATATTAATCCCGAAGAAACTTAAAAAAAATTATCGCTCGGCTCAATCGATCGAGATAGTCTCGGTACAATAAAAGTAGATAAATATCAAGTCCTCTAGCTAGAGTCGCAACAGTAAGCCCAGAAAAAATGCGCTAGGGCAGGGTTGACTAAATCGACGAAGCAATCGCTAAATAGGGGTAATTTCCGTCCACTTCTCCCCAATCCTGAACGGGAGAGGCAGAACCGAAGAATTTCTATAAAATTTCGGTAAAGGTGGAAAGATCAAGTAAGTTAGCGTTAGGGCTTAATCTTCGCCACGGAAAGGTAGAACTATGACAGTTTGTGAATATCGGCCAGGTTTAGAAGGAATTCCCGCCGCCCAATCGAGTATCAGCTTTGTGGATGGGCAAAAGGGAATCTTAGAGTATCGGGGCATTCGGATTGAGGAACTCGCCGAAAAAAGTACCTTCCTCGAAACCGCCTATCTCCTTATCTGGGGTGTTCTGCCCACGGGGGCGGAACTGGAAGAATTTGCCGATGAAATCCGTTATCATCGACGCATCAAGTACCGTATCGAAGATATGATGAAATGCTTCCCCGAAAAAGGCCATCCCATGGATGCGCTACAAACTTCGGCGGCGGCTTTAGGGTTATACTATGCCCGTCGGGCTTTGGATAATCCCGACTATATCCGTCAGGCAGTAGTGCGGCTATTAGCGAAAATCCCCACCATGGTGGCGGCGTTCCAATTGATTCGCAAAGGTAATCATCCCATTCAGCCCAATGATAGCCTTGATTATGCGGCCAATTTCCTCTATATGTTGACGGAAAGACGACCAACGGATTTAGCGGCGAAAGTTTTCGATGTCTGTTTGACTCTCCACGCCGAACATACCATGAATGCCTCGACTTTTTCGGCCATGGTGACGGCTTCCACTTTAACCGACCCCTACGGTGTCATCGCTTCAGCAGTGGGAACTCTCGCTGGCCCCCTCCACGGTGGCGCAAACGAGGAAGTATTGTTAATGTTAGAGGAAATCGGTTCGGTGGCTAATGTTCGTCCCTATGTGGAAAAATGTATCGCCAATAAACAAAAAGTTATGGGTTTTGGACACCGGGTATATAAAGTTAAGGATCCCCGGGCGACGATTTTACAAAACCTTGCTGAACAATTATTCGCGGAGTTAGGTTCCGATGAATACTACGATATCGCCCTAGAATTAGAACAAGCAGTGGTGGATATCTACGGCGAAAAAGGCATCTATGCTAATGTGGATTTCTATTCGGGATTGGTCTATCGGAAATTAGGCATCCCCAGTGATTTATTTACCCCGATTTTTGCCATCTCCCGGGTGGCCGGTTGGTTGGCCCACTGGAAAGAACAATTAAATGCTAATCGCATTTTCCGTCCTACCCAAATCTACACTGGAGAACACGAAGTCCCCTATACACCGATCGAACAACGTTCTTAGATTTTATCTCATATTCTTGATGGAAACACGGTTTCTCGCCTTTGTCAATCTTTCCTAGGCGAGATTTTTTGTCTCATTTCCTGTTATATTTATGGGACAAGGAAACAGTCCAGCGGCTTTCAGCTTGGTCAGTTTCGGTGTATATAGCAAGGCAAGGTCTTTACTTCTAGGTAGTCAGACAGAAAAATATTAAAGATTATGGTGAAATTTTGGCGGAGATTAACGGTATTTTTAATTTCTTGTTTATTGCTGATTTCCCTAACTGCTTGTGGTAATCAAGTTAGACGCAATCAAGTGGTAATATCGGTATTAAGTGACCCAAAAACCTTTAATGCTGTTTTATCGGCCGAATCCCCGAATATTTTTGGGTTAACCTACGAAGGACTATTAACAGAAAATCCCATTACTGGCAAAAAAGAACCTGTTTTGGCAGAATCTTGGACAATTTCTGATGATAATTTGAGCATTATTTTTACTATCAGAGAGGGTTTAAAATGGTCGGATGGTCAACCCTTAACCGTTGATGACGTGGTTTTTACCTATAAAGAATTATATCTAAATCCTGATATTCCTAACAACTACCGCGATAGTTTAAGAATAGGATTAAAAAAAGAATTCCCCGTTATCACTAAACTAGATAATCGCAGAATCGAATTTAAACTCCCCGAACCTTTTGCCCCTTTTTTAGATGCTGTCAGTTCACCGATTTTACCTAAACACGCTTTAGAAAAAACTATTCAGAAAAAAAGCCCCGATGGTAGGTTAGAATTTCTCTCCACTTGGGGGTTAGATACTCCTCCCGATAAAATTGTTTTTAATGGTGCTTATAAACTAAAAGAATATATCACGGGACAAAGGATTATTTTTGAGAATAACCCTTACTATTGGAAAAAAGATGCCCAGGGACAACAATTACCTCATATAACTTCGGTAATTTGGGCAATTGTTGAATCTCAGGATACAACTTTACTGCAATTTCGTTCGGGAAGTTTAGATTCTATTGGGGTAACTCCTGAATTTTTCTCCCTCTTAAAAACCGAAGAAGAAAGAGGAAATTTCACGATTTTTAATGGGGGACCTGCCTACGGAACCCAATTTATCGGTTTTAATCTCAACCAAGGAAAACGCGACGGAAAACCCCTAGTAGCTCCGATTAAATCTAGGTGGTTTAATAACTTAAATTTCCGCCAAGCTATTGCCTACGGCATTAATCGTCAAAGAATGATTGATGATATCTATCGAGGATTGGGACAAGAACAAAATTCTTTTATTTCTATCCAATCGCCTTTTTACGATAAAACCCTGAAAGGTTACGATTATAATCCCGAAAAAGCCAAAGAATTATTATTAGAGGCCGGATTTAAGTATAATAGTGATAATCTGCTAGTCGATATCGATAATAATCCCGTTAGATTTAACCTGATTACCAACGCAGGAAATAAAATCCGGGAAGCAATAGGGGCGCAAATTAAAAATGATTTAGCCGCAATAGGAATTCAGGTTGATTTTCAAGCGATCGCTTTTAGCAATTTAGTTGATAAACTGAGTAATAGTCTAGATTGGGAAGCACATATTTTAGGTTTTACTGGTGATAATGAACCCCACGCGCCTAATATTTGGTATGTAGATGGAAATCTCCACGCTTTTAACCAACAACCTCAACCCGGCAGCCCTCCAATTCAAGGCTGGCAAGCGGCGGATTGGGAGAAAAAAATCGCCGATTTATACGTCAAAGGTTCCCAAGAATTAGACTTTGAGAAGCGCAAAGTTATCTATAATGAAATTCAACAACTTCAACAGGAATACGTCCCGTTTATTTATCTAGTTAATCCCCTCGCTTTGGGGGCTGTGCGTAACTGCTTTGAAGGAATACAATTCTCCGCCTTGGGTGGTGCATTCTGGAATCTAGAAGAATTAAAGAAAACCTGTGGAGGTGTTTAATGACTCATTTTGGTTTACTCTGTCCTACAACTTCTGGACATATTTATTCTCTCCTACCTTTAGGAAAAGAATTACAAAAACGCGGTCATAAAGTTACCTGTTTTTTAACTCTTGATGGTGAAGAAATGGTGCAAGCAGCCGGGTTAGATTTTCAGGCAATTGCACCCAACAAATATCCGAAAGGCACATCAGCCAAAAGTTTAGCCGAAATTGGTCAATTACGGGGAACAGCCGCCGTCCGACGCACGGTAGAATTAGTAACTGATTCTACAGCGACCCTCTTTGAAACTATCCCTCAAGAGATGCGTCGCTTGGGAATTGATGCCCTAATTGTCGATCAAGTCTCCGCCTCAGGGGGTACAATCGCAGAAAAATTAGCTATTCCCTTTATCAGTTTTTGTTCGGCATTGGTTTTAAATCGTGACCCGCTTATTCCGCCCTTTATGACCACTTGGGACTATAATCCCTCATTTATCGGGGTTATTCGCAATAAACTTGGCTATAAACTCCTTGACTCCCTGACTCGTCCTCTGAATGAGTTAATCAACCAGCAACGTCAAGAATGGGGGTTAATTCCCTATCAAAACATCAATCAACGCTATTCCCCCCTTGCCCAAATTAGCCAACAACCCGCCGAATTCGAGTTTCCTCGGCAAAATTTACCCGCTCACTTTCACTTTACCGGTCCCTTTCACGATTCCTCCACTAGAAAAACGATTCCTTTTCCCTACGAAAAATTAACCGGACAACCCTTGATTTATGCTTCCCTCGGGACAATTCAAACTCGCCTACAATCGACCTTTAATGCGATCGCCGAAGCCTGTGCCGATTTGCCGGTACAATTGGTTTTATCCTTGGGCAATGCCGACTCTAACATTCAAATAACGACCAAAAACGCCCTAGTTGTTCCCTACGCTCCCCAATTAGAGCTTTTAACCAGAGCCTCTCTTACCATCACCCCCGCAGGCTTAAATACTACCCTAGAATCCCTTGCCCAAGCTGTACCTATGGTGGCCATTCCCATCGCTAACGACCAACCGGGGGTATCTGCTCGAATAAAATGGTCGGGGACAGGGGAAGTGATTCCGATTTCCCGTCTAGAAGTTCCCCGTTTACGAAAGGCGATTGAAAAGGTGTTATCCTTCCCCAGTTACCGAGAAAATGCCCTGAGAATGCAAAAAGCGCTGCAGAAGACAGGAGGAGTGAAAATGGCCGCCGATATCGTCGAAAAGGCCATTTCTACCGGCCAACCCGTCCTATCGGTATAATAGCTGGGGTCTGCTAAAAAAGTTTTTCCTGGGGACAGGGTGTGACCAACTATCTGCATCATAACCGATAGTGTATGCTGCCGTTCCCTGTACACGCACTTGTTAGGCATCGGATTGGCTAGAGTGTATAAACTGGTAAAAGTCTGGTGATTTAATGAATGATTGAAGGTCTTTTACTGCCTCTATACATGAGGTTAACATCCACCCAAGCTCTTCAAGATGAGCTAATAATCGAGGGTTTTGTTCATCTAAAAAACTGATTAACTCATAATAGTCTTCTATAGAGCTAGTATCGAGTAGCGCTAAATCTTCATGAATCAACTTGTTTCGTTCCGCCACAATGTCTGAGAGAGCCTGTTTCTGAGCAGTTAAGAAATCTGAGTCACTATAGGAAACCTTAAATGACAAAGACATACCTAACTCAGAAGAGTCTAGTTGAGGTTCAGACTGACTATCATCCACTAGCACAGTGTTATGTAATTTCCCAACTAGGCGACCTAATGTGAGCTCACGAAATTTCTTATAATTGTCAACGAACCGGTTACGAGTTGATGTTGATAATCCCTCGATCTGAGTCACTGAAAGTAGATACTTTAAAGTACCTTCAATCTTTGAAAAATTAACTATATTTCTACCCAGCTTTCTTAGTGCTTCAGTGCGAACTACTTCAATATCTATCGGTTCATCCATTTCAATTTGTCTATCCCACATCTCATCAAGATAGTCTTGAAGCCAGTTTGCCAGAGCGCGGACTTCACTCTCTGGCAGTTGCTTAATAGCCGACTCAACTTCTAAGCGATTAGTCATATAACAGGTCAAATTTGAAGATTACAGCCATTTTATCGCTAATTAGGGTTTGCTGGATAAATCTAAAAACCTTTTCTGCAAACGTTAGGACAGATGAACTTCTTTCTTGCCTTTGATGTCTGTTTTTACAGATACGACTTAGCATTCGAGATTAGTCAAAAATAGTTTGACTAGAGAAAAAGAGGTGCGTTACATTTCATTAACACACCCTACCAGAGCGGCGATGAATGAACTAGAACATTGCCGCTTCATCAACTTGTTAGCTGGCTTCTGCTTAGAGTGTAAATTTGCGGAGAAATCATGCGTATAGTAACTGATTATTAATACTATCAACAGTCAACGTGTTAACTAAAATACCAACCCGTTGCACGACCTCGTAGGCAGTTTTCTGAGGGACAACAATAATTCCACAATGTTCTCTGCCTTCCTCTATGAATTGAAGATGCAATCGTTCAAAATCAACTCGGTTGTGGGTTACAAGACATCTACCTAAAGAAGCTGCAAATTCTAATTGTTCGCTGTCAGTTTTGCCTAAAGTTGACTGCTCAGGAACAGTGGTGACATCTAAACCACGAGAACGCAGAAGTCTTGCAACTAACGCCGACATATCTTCGTCCATGTAAAGCGAAGCAAATATGCTCATAGCTTACCCAAAGCTGCCTTTACAGAAGGATGCACCAACTCATCGGGGACTTGGTTACGCTCAATGTACTCGTTAATTTCTGCTTGATGATCCAAATAAAAACTCAAGGCATCGAACACTTGTGCTAAGGTCAAATGAGGTAAATGAGTTGGAATTTCCTCTGGCATCACACCTAATCGCCACAGACCTACGATTGCGCGAATAGATGTGCGAGTGCCTTCAATAATTGGCTCTCCACCTAAAATCTCATTGTTTCTGGTGACATAACGTGAAAGAGTAATAATCGTCATGGAATTAGGTCCCTTAGGGAAATCGCTGATTCTATTTTAGTGAGGGACAGACATGACTTGATCATGGCATCTAGTGGCTAGAGGAATCCTAGGCTAGATGTTTTTTCGGCAACCTAACCTAAGACTCTGATGGAAACTACGCGGTAAAGAAATCTAATTTTCATAAATGTTCCTCTCGACACTGACTTAGTTTCGGTCTTGCGGTCTAACGGTTAGGTCACTTAGATTTCTGGAGTAGAAAATGATAGAGATTGCATCAAGCGAAAGGAATGAAAAGAACCCGACCTTCATATTCTTCAGGTTCACTACAACAAATAAATAGTTCTAAATCATCAAGAATCTTACCAATGGGTGCTTTTGAGATCACCTCAACAACTCCAGTCATAGGTAGTCCTTGATTGACACGATTGTAGGCATACATCGTAATAGTGGCTACATCATGGGTGAGCAGGATGCGTCCCTCATTAGCTGCCCATTCTAAAATATCTGGATCGTCAGTGTTCATCAGTCCTACATCTTGGACGCGAATTATATCCAATTCAGGTAAACGCCTCACCAGTCCACGCAAGATGGCTCCATTAAAATTTTCGTCAGTTAGAAGGCGCACTTTGCCTCGACTCTCTTTTTGACTGATAACGAGCAAGCAAGCGCTGTCTTAAATCGACTAAGTTGTGTTTTTGGGTTAGTTGTTGTCTCAGTTGTTGAGCTTGTTGGTCGCGTTGTTCCAAATAACTGTCAATTTCCTGACGGTGATTTAAATAATAAGCAATGGCACTGTATATATCTTCCAAACGAAGAACTGAAAACTGAATAGCGATTTCTTCAGGAGTGGAGCCGTTGTGGTATGAGGCAAGTATGCTATCGAGAGTCACTCGGCTCGAACCTATACGGATACCTCCCGCTTCATCCCAACGAAAAGGAGGAGAAGTTACTTGGAATTTGGCTGGGGTGTTGCGAAGGACTTCATCGGGATGTCTGACGTTGTTGGTTGCCATATCCTCTTCTGCCTGAGCGATGAGGGGAGCTAATTTTCCCGATGCTAGGTCCGCTTCAATTTGTCTATCCCACATCTCATCAAGATAGTCTTGAAGCCAGTTTGCCAGAGCGCGGACTTCACTCTCTGGCAATTGCTGAATAGCCGACTCAACTTCTGAGTGATTAGTCATATAACAGGTCAAATTTGAATATCACAGCCATTTTATCGCTAATTAGGGTTTGCTGGATAAATCTAAAAACCTTTTCTGCAAACGTTAGCACAGATGAACTTCTTTCTTGCCTTTGATGTCTGTTTTTACAGATACGACTTAGCATTCGAGATTAGTCAAAAATGGTTTGACTCGAGAAAAAAGAGGTGCGTTACATTTCATTAACACACCCTACCAGAGCGGCGTACTGCTACGCAGTGCCTTCGGCATCGCACTCAACCAACTAACTTGATACGGTCGGTGTGCAAGCGGATTGTTATGCAGCAGTCAGTTTCTTTCAAGAGTAACATCATTTTCCAATGGTGCAGCAAGTGTAATTATTAATTCTCCATGTCCTGTGCCATAGTCATAAGGCTCTAACTCTATATATTTGCCACGACCTTCTATGGCAAAGTGGTGAATAACTCGTGGCTTATGTATTAGTAATTCAACCGAAACATCTAAATGAATTTTGGCAATATCATCACCGTTCACGAGCAACTGGTTTTCGGGAAGTACCATCGTTATCTGAAATTGTATTGGGTATGCTCCTGGATCTAGCTTCGTGGTATCAATTTGCTTCAATGCCTCATCAAAGCCTTGGTTTGACTCTTCACCTAAAAATTCGTACAGATCTATCTCATTTCCATTGAAGATAGCTTTTGCTGTTGATATGTCAATTGTCATAAAAGAGGGGTCTATCTTGCCAATAGCGGAACGTTTTGTCAATTTTATGTCTCCATTAAACCCACTTCTACCTGTGACTAGCATTCGTGGATAATCGAGAGGAAAGTCTGATGCCAGAAGTAACTCGATGCGTTCATCCTTTGCAGCTTGAGCAGTAGCACCCTTGCTAAATCCTCTGGCGACGAAGAAGCCTTTCTGCGAGGATGTTGCTTGAATCTTTTCTGAAAAAATGATGATATCATTTTTTCCTACATTCTGCTTCCAATTCTTGCACTCAAAGATGAATTTACTTTTATAGCCTTGAGCTACTGAAACTTCAACATATAGATCGATCTCATGCAGAACACCTTCAGCAATTACAATTTTTTTGTTTTCTACAACGAACTTATCTGGGTCTAGTGTTGAAGAATATTTGAGAATTGCTTCTTCTATACGTTTTACTGCACGTTCTAGATCATCCCCCTTTTGCTTCTTCATGTTGGCTTTAATAGAGTCCATGGATCTTAATTTCACTCCTTACTGGTTCGCATTCAAACAAGAGGTGACACCCATCAACTTAGATGACGAACTAAAAGTTCTCAAGCATCAACTCCATCAACGGAGGAGCTGCATAACCATTGATTATACAAAAACTTTCTCGATAACACTCCTGAGAGTAACGATATGGGTCAACTTTCAGCATATCACCCCATTTTAGGGCCATCGCCAGAACTTTTACCCATATCATAACCAAAAGCATATTAGCCAGATTAAACAACCTCTTTTAAGTAGATTCCTAACAACAAGCTGCAATAAAATAGACTTTTTGGGAAGTCTAGCACTAATTCTTCAGTCCACCCCACAATTACCTAATTTTCGGGGAAAAAGTGCCAAAATTTCCCCCCGATCGCTCTTATGTCCGGCACTTTTTGAGGGTAAAAAAATCTAAAATTCTTACCCAACAATGTTTTTAGATTTATTCAGCCAACCCTAACTTAAATTTTAAGCTGATCGATTAAATCGCGCATAATTTTGGCAGAATTGTGTAACTGTTCCGTTTCTCTGGGACTAAGGGGTAAATTAAGAGTTTTAATCACTCCTTTCTCGTTAACCACGCAGGGAATACTTAAACACACATCTTTGAGACCATATTGACCATCGAGGAGAGTGCTAATAGTCAGAATTCTTTCTTGGGAACGTAAAATCGCTTTAACGATATCCGTGGTAGCTAAACCGATCGCATAGCTAGTATAACCCTTGCGTTTGATAATTTCATAGGCGGCGTTTTTAACCTGAAGAAAAATTTCTGTTAAGCTTTCTTGGTTGGCCGCGCTTAAATCATGCCAATCTCCTTCTAGTAACCTTGCTCCTCCGATATTAGCCGAACTCCAGACAGCAAGCTCACTATCCCCGTGTTCACCGATAATATAAGCGTGGACGTTACGCGCATCTACATGGAGTTGGGTGGATAAAAGAGAGCGTAAACGGCCAGAATCTAGCACCGTACCCGAACCAATCACCCTAGAAGGCGGAAAATTGGTGATTTTCAAGGTAACATAGGTCATGATATCAACGGGATTACTCACCACCAAAATTAAAGCACTGGGGCAGTAAACAGCCACATCCTCAAGAATACGGCGAAAAATCGCCACATTTCGCTCAAGGAGATGTAATCGGGTTTCTCCCTCTTTTTGGGCGGCCCCGGCAGTAATAATCACCACATCGGCATTTTGTCCCACATCGGCCACGGTTCCCATTTTCAAGTCTGTGGGTTCAATAAAAGGCATTCCGTGCCTTAAATCCATCACTTCCCCTTCGACTTTATCCGTGGCGATATCTTGCAGAATTAATTCATCAAAACAGTCTTGAATTAACATCGAGTAAGCGCAGGCCATCCCCACCTGACCAACACCGATAATTACTCCCTTGCGAGGACGCAGAGGAGCAGGTTGTTCAGCGTAGGGATTGGGAGTAAATATTTTATCTAGCATAGATTTTTGCAGTTACTGGGTCGGTAAGCTCATTTTAAGGGTAGATGGTTAATATCAGGTAAAAGGAGACTATAAAGAGATTTTGAGGCCATTATCGGCCATTTTTTTCTGGTCAGTGGTCGGACAAATTTCTTGTCTTTGATTCCCTGACTCCTAGTTTAAGAGAATTGAGGGCTGCTGACAGCTTCAGGCTATATCCTAAAATTAGGGATAAAGTGACAGTAGGAGGCGAACCGATGATCTATCACATCACTACAGAAAGAGGTTGGCAAATAGCTCGTGAAATGGGGGAATATCGGGCTTATTCCCTAAAAAATGAGGGATTTATCCATTGCTCCACCTTAGAACAAATTCCGAAAGTTGTGGCCGCTTTTTATCAAAATCAGCCAGATTTGCTGGTTTTAGCCATTTCTCTCGAACAATTGCAGTCCCCGGTCAAATGGGAGCAGCCCGAACATCCTAACCCAGAAAATGCCACTTTAGAGCTAGAAAAAGAGACCTTTCCCCATATTTACGGTGCTATCAACCTAGAATCGGTGGTTTTTGTCAAACCCCTACAGGAGTTCATCAATTCCCAGAACTAAATCATCTAACTCTTGGTAATCGGGGAGAGTAGTATCGATGCTCAACCCGCGCCGAATCACGAGGCGATCCCACTGTGGTCGCGATAATAGCTCGCTAAAGTAGCGAGCCTTGAAAATTAACAAATTTGCCTCTAGACCCGTCTTAATGCGCCCTAAATGGGGCAATCCGAGCAGATTTGCTGGGGTGAGGGTGACACTATTTACCCAGTCAGCGTAGGGTGCATCGAGATGGGCAATCCGCACCGCTTGGGTAAAGACTTCTAAACCATCGTGATCCCCAAAACCATAAAAGGGATCGCGACAGTTATCGCTGGCAAAAGCAACTGGAATTCCCGCTTTTTTCATCTCTTTTACCTTAGTTGTCCCGCGCCAAAAGGGGGTTTTTTCCTCTTGACGATCCTGTAGGTAGAGATTGCACATCGGCAAGCTAACGATAGCAATGCCGGCATTTTTGACTAAATTTAGGGTTTCTTGGATTATTTCAGGGGATTGTACCGCTAAACTGCAACAGTGACCACAGATGATTTGTCCAGAAAATTGCTCTTTGATGGCAGTACGCGCGATCGCTGCTAAACAGGTAGAATCGGGGTCGCCGTTTTCATCCAGATGAAAATCGAGATTTAAACCCCTTTCTTGGGCTAATTTGAAGGTAATATCAATTTGTGCCTGTAAATCTGGATTTGTGTAGGCTACTCCCCCTAATATGCCCCCAAATTCGGCAATTTTATCGGCTAAGGCCGCTCCCTCGGAGGTTTGATAGTAGTCAAGGGAAACTAGAGAAACCGCTTGCAGGGTGATTTTACCGGCCCATTGTCGTTGCAATTCTCCCAAAGCGGTTAAGCTAATCTGTGCCTGTTGACCAAAAGAGTCGATATGAGTGCGAATAGCGGCGGTTCCGTGGGCATAACTGCATTTAACGCCGAATTCCATGCGACGATACACATCCTCTAAGCGCCACTCCCGTCGAGAATCCTCTAGGGCTATTTTTAAGGCGCTGTCAAAAGTGCCATCATGGTTAGGACAACGATGCCAACTATGACCTTTATCGAGATGGGTGTGCATATCGACAAAGCAAGGAAAAATAATCTTTTTTTTGAGGTCAATAACGGGAATATTGTCTTCGGGGGGGATTGTGGAGGTGATGCGATTAATGTAACCGTCATTAATTTCCAGATTAACTAAGGTTAATCCCTCGGCGGTTTGGGGAGAAAAACTCTCATTTTCTAGGATGGAAACGGGAATATGAGCATTTTTGAGCCAGTAGCGCTCGTTTGAGGGAATCATAAGACCTCTGGTAAAAATCAAAAATTGTTGTTAGGGTTAGGAGTCGGTCGTCGGTGCATCTCACATTTGCAGGAATACCGACAGTCAGCAATTATCAGTAACTCTTATAGCGGTTCTCACACCTGTGTGGCACAGTTAAACCTTTGCTAATTAAGCTTTTCAACATCAATA
Organism: Microcystis sp. M109S1; assembly: GCF_020247025.1. Lineage (NCBI taxonomy): Bacteria > Bacillati > Cyanobacteriota > Cyanophyceae > Chroococcales > Microcystaceae > Microcystis > Microcystis sp. M109S1. Next base: position 3,869 of record NZ_JADBRW010000074.1, on the reverse strand, counting down.
ATGTACCTCTTGCGAATAGGAAACGCTATAGATAATTACAAATGTATCAGCAGCTGCGTGTAAGCATCCCACCGAAAAACTAATGCGCTCCGGGGTTTGGGGGCGGCGCCACGCTCCCAACGGGGGGTTTGGGGGGTTCTACCCCCCAAAAGCTTGGATTGAGTGATAAAATCGGAAGTAATGCCCGATCTTAGCCGAGAGTTTCCCCGTAAAAATCCCAATTGGTAGATTTACAAAAATGAGATGCAGCCTCGGTCGTCGGTTGTCAGGAGAATTAAGAATGAATAATAATCAATTAAGCGGTATTAAGTAAGTAGTGTTAAATGGCATTAACAGTGCTATCTTTTCACTGATTACTGATTACTGATTACTGATAAACCGGTAGTCGCGCCTTTAATTCCCAGCCATAAACTGCTAAAAATTCCTTTAATTTATCGGGGTGTAAATGGAGGTAATCGGGATTAACTTCATCGATAATGCCAATACCGCCTAAATCCCGCGCTCCTGCCGCTAAACAATCCAAGAGAAAAAGAGGATCGGGTACTAAATTCGGGGGGATTTGAATGACAATATCTGGGGGCAAAATTTCCCTGGCTTGCCTAACCAGATCGGGTAATTTTTGCAGATCAAAAGGATTATTTTGCCACCGTTCCCTTTTGCCCGGATTATAGGGTTGTAGGATCACTTCTTGAATATGTCCCCAACGTTGATGAATAGTGGCAATAGTTTCTAAGGTTACTAAGCGATCGCATTCTGTTTCACCAATTCCTAATAATAACCCCGTGGTAAAAGGAATTCCTAATTCTCCCGCCCATTGTAACTGCTCTAAGCGCAGGGATGGCACTTTACTGGGGGCATGACGATGGACAGTATTTAATAAAGTCACCGTCATTTGTTCTAACATTATGCCCATAGATAGATTGACATTTTTCAGTTTTTCCATCTCGGCAAAAGTTAAAATCCCCGCATTGGTATGGGTATAAAAACCCATATTTAAAGCCAATTCTCCTAAATTATAAATATGGCGAAACCATAACTCTCGATTGGCTGCTAAAGGATGAACTTCCCCGCTAAGAATTAAAATTTCCGTAATTTCCGAACCCTGCAAAGCAGCTAAAATCTCTTTGGCCTTGTCTAGACTTAACCAGCCATCAGTGCCTAAATCCCTGCGAAAATTACAATAACTGCAACGATTGAAACACTCGTAGGTAGGTACAAGGGTATGAGAGGGACTATAGGTGACAATTCTTGACATTTTTTTCGGAATTGGAGTTCATTACGAGCATTCAAGGGCGATAAAATTTGCTATCGTGGGAAGAATTGCTATTTTATTCACTTAAAAACGCTCTCCCTTTTCGCTTCCTCCTATGATTTTCGATCCTGCCAGTCTTCCCTCCCATCGTCAAACGATTCGTCCGATTAGCGCCACGGCCCTGCACGGAATTGTATTTCAAGATGACAAATTAATCGCTATCGACGCAAAAAACGGCTATTTATACCAAATTGCCCTCGATACTGGTCATACAACCGTACTTAATTCCCATCGCTGGCAAGAATTCGTCGGGACGACGGGATTGGCAATCGATGATCAAAATAACCTCTGGTTTACTACCCGCGAAAATCTCTACTGCTGCACTCTCGAAGATTTTACCCCGAAATTTTTTACCCGTCTTCCCTACACCGCTAACGGAGTCGCCGTAACTGGTAACACAATTTATGTCACTTGTCAACGTTCTGGACAAATCTTTATATTTGATCGCCAATCGGGACAGGAAATTACTCGTTTGTACGCGCCGGGTATCGGCATCGAAAATATCACCATTCGCGGGGAAGAACTTTGGTTAACGGATACCCTAGAACAAACGGTTTACTGTCTTGATCGCGCCACGGGAGAACAGCTTTTTAGCATGATAACTCCTTTTGAATCGCCGACGGGATTAGCATTTTATCGCGATGCGAACAGTGGCAAGGATATCTTATATGTGGCCTATGCTTTCCAAGAACCCTTTATCCGCGATAATCCCAATTCCGAACAGGTTTACGAACTTAGTTATCGTCTGCGTACTTTTGTCCATCCTCTATATTTTCACTACGATCCCGCTAAAAAATACACCCTTTCTAACGGTTATCTGATTGAATTATCCTACGTCGAGGAATTGGAACCTCTCTATAATATCGAACTAAAAGATGTGGAATGGCGCATCGCTTTACCCCTAGAAACACCGCGGCAAAAAATTCGCAGCGTCGAAGCGGTGGGATTGCCTTTTATTGAAGAAATTCAAGACGGGCAGCGGGTGGCAGTATTTAAGTTCAAGCAAATAACCGCCAAACAACGTCATATTTTTGGTTGGAAAGTGGTCTTAGAAGTGTGGGGAATTAAATACCAAATTACTCCCAAAGATTGCGAAGATTTACCCCCCTTACCCGCCGATTTTCCCGATCGCTATTTGATCGATAATGATGATCTGGCTATGAATACAGAAATTATCCTCAATGCTGCCCAAGAAGCGATCGGTCGGGAAACCAATATACTCAGAAAAGTTTATAGTATTCGTAACTACGTCTATGATCAGCTTTCCTACGGCATCAAACCCAACATCGACACCCCCGATATTGCCCTGCGGCGCGGAGTGGGTTCCTGTGGCGAATATGTGGGTTTATTATTGGCTTTGTGTCGTCTCAATGGTATTGCCTGTCGTACGGTAGGACGTTATAAATGCCCACCCCATCCCCTCGAACGTAATTTACCCCTCGAACCAGATTACAATCACGTCTGGATGGAATTTTATCTCCCCTCTATCGGTTGGGTTCCCATGGAGTCCAATCCCGATGATATCTTTGAAGGTGGTCCCTATCCCAATCGTTTCTTTATGGGTTTAGCTTGGTATCACACGGAAATTGCCAAAGATATCCCCTTTGAACGAATGCTCAGTGAAGGACAGCCGGTGTTAAAAATCCAAGTTCCCATCGGCGATTTAGCGATTAATCACGTTCAATTCATCATTCTTGAGGAATTAGCCCCAAAAGACTAGAATTTTGACCCATCATCTAGGATGCCCATTTCTCTATCTCTGGCTTCTTTGAGTTCTTTGACCATTTGCAAACCCGCGCCCACACAGAAGCCCAGGGTTGCCCCAGCACCGGCAAAATAACGTCCATAGATGATTTGATAGATATAGGGATTTTTATAGTTGACTTGGCTGGGATTGCGTTCAATGCGGCTAATGCCATAACCGATACCTGCCCCGACTAAAGCCGTCACTAGGCCTGAAAATAGAACTAGACGAAAGTTCATGATCTTATCTCCCGATGGACTCTGACTTTAGATTATCGCTGAAAATTAGTCAATGGCAAGCGATCGCAATAATTCGTTAAGTAGTCGTGCCAAATCAATTTCCCTTGAGATGTGTAATTAATTTTGCTTAGGTACTTATTAAGTAGGGTTTGCCGAAAAAATCTAAAAACCTTGTTGGGTAAGACTTTTAGACCTTTTGTCAATCAAAAAGTACCAGATATGGGAGTGATCGGGGGTAAATTTCAGGTACTTTTTCCCTGAAAATTAGGTCACTGACCCCCTCAAAATCGGTAAAACCCTACACCCCACACCCTAGGGTTGATTCATTTAAATTAAGTACAGCGGATTTTGAGTCAATAAATTTGACCGAAGATTCTCAATTTTATCTTTCTCTAACCAAAACGGTTAGTCACAATAAGTAATCTTTAATCTCCTGCCAATATTTATTATGAATAAATTGATAAAGCTTGTTCCCAAGCCACTAAAAGCCTATCTCTCTTGAAATTGTCTGAGAGTACATCCTGTTAATTTAGCTAATTTTTCTGCTTCTTACGTCGATAAAACTATCAGTTTT
>NZ_JADBRW010000073.1:0-28258 GCF_020247025.1 Microcystis sp. M109S1 | reverse complement strand
GTCAGTCTGTAGAGCGACCATAAGACCAGAACAGAGTAAATCTGTTAAGGCAGGTGCGAAAAATCCTTCGGGAAAGAAGCAGAAACCCAAATCGTGAGGTTTGGGAATCACCGTCCGTTTACGGCGGTGAGGATGTCAAGACCATAAATTGAAAAAGGATCAAGGGCAACATCGGTAATAATAATTATTTCAGGGACTTCTTTTTTAATCGCTTTCACTGTCCTTTGTACTAAACCATCGGGATTATAACTTTCTGTACCGAAATTATCTTTTTTATCTTCGGCAATCAGAGGGAAAAGAGCGATGGCATTAATGCCTAAATTATAAGCATTAACCACTTCTTTTAGCAATAAATCGAGGGAATAACGATAACAATCGGGCATAGAAGGAATAGCCACCTTTTGATTTTCTCCCTCCATGATAAAAACAGGATAAATCAAGTCATTAACGGTTAATTCGGTTTCACGAACAAGACGGCGAATCGCTGGAGTATAACGAAGACGACGGGGACGAATCAGCATGATAACGGCGAGTCAAAAATAAAAAGTAAACAGTAAATAGCTAGGTTTGCTCTAGTTTTTTGCTTAGGAAAAAACCGGGGATAGGACAATCAAATAATCCTGATCCCCCTGACTAATTAGTGAAAATCGGGACTATGACGAATCAAACTCATAAACTCTTGACGAGTCTTAGCAGAATCGGCAAAAATACCGCGCACGGCACTCGTAGAAGTCCAAGAACCGGGTTTTTGAACCCCGCGCATTACCATGCACATATGAGTCGCTTCAATCACCACAGCCACCCCTTGAGGTTGCAGTAATCCTTGTAAAGCATCGGCAATTTGTGCGGTTAAACGTTCCTGTACTTGCAGTCGTCTGGCGTACATTTCACAGATGCGGGCAATTTTCGATAAACCGATCACTTTCCCGTTAGGAATATAGGCAACATGAGCGCGGCCGATTATCGGTAAAATATGGTGTTCACAGGAGCTAAAAATATCGATATCTCGGATTAAAACCATCTCGTTAGCCTCCTCGTGAAAAACTGCCCCATTCAGCAATTCATCGAGGGATTGCTGATAACCAGAAGTGAGAAATTTTAGGGCTTTTACTACTCGTTTAGGAGTGTCTCGTAAACCTTCGCGATCGGGGTCTTCTCCTAATCCTAACAGCAGTGTTCGTACCGCTTGCATCATCTCGGCTTCCGATACCGGCGATTTAGGTTCGGTAATCACTTCGGGAAAGTGATTGTAGTCATCATTGTGGAAAATTGCTTTGGACTTAGCTAAGGTCATAGATATTTTTACAGACTCCAATAGTTAATTAATCGGCAAAGTTTTCTGATTTTACCAATTGTCAATAAATACCCTTTGCTAGAGTATTTATTTTTCTGGGCATCTAGACGATAACTAATGAAAGCTATCGGTTTATTTCCTCGTCTTTGGGTTTATCTCCGGTGCGGAAACCTGGAAAAATTGATTTTCCTAGTCACCGAAAAAGTCTTGAGTATCTCCCTAGTTAATTGAGGACAGAGTTCTACTGCATAATTAATTTATTTTGTCAAGTAGTTCATTTGTTTGCTAGGTTGGTTCCCTAGAATGATAATCGTTATCATTTTAACAAAAAATTTAGATTTGCCAACAAAAATTTTGTCGCCAGATAAAATAGTCCCGTTAAGTTATTTAACTTATTTTGAAGACATACAGAGATTTTGCGATTTTATCGCTTATATTCAGCAATATTACTGATTTTTTGGTATTCTTCCTCCGAGTATAAATCCGCCGGAGAAGCAAGGCGATCGAGAAAGAGGATTCCTTCGAGATGATCGTATTCGTGTTGAAAGATGCGCGCGACAAAATCCCTGAAAACTTGACGGATTTTGCGACCATTGCGATCGCAATAGTCCACCTCGATCCACTGATGACGGGGGACAAAACCGCGTAAATTGGGGACACTGAGGCAACCTTCCCAACCCTTGACCATTTCCTCGCTGACCCGCAAAATGCGAGGATTAATCACGGCAGTGGGTGGCATCATCGGAGCGTCCGGATAACGAGGATTGGGGTGAGAAGCAACGATAAACAGACGCAGAGACCGAGCAACTTGGGGCGCGGCGATTCCCACCCCGTGGGCAGCTTGCACGGTGGTAATCAGGGAATCGATCAAATTTTGACAGTCAGAATCGAGAAGATTATCGATCGCTGGTGCTTTTTGCTGTAGAATTGGATTTCCTAATTGGGTGATTGTTAAAACTTGCGTCATCTGTCTAAAGATTAATTGTTTAGCTCTGAAAATCATTTTATCGTCAGCGGAAAAATCTCGCTAAACTGATAAGGTTTCCCAGCAGCCGCACTAGATCAACTTTGTTAATCAAAATTAACCGTGGATAGCAGCGCCCAACAACTTTGGCATAATCTCCTAGAGCGTCTAAAATTACTATTAACCCGTCCCGCTTTCGAGACTTGGTTTCAAACAGCGACGGTTAAAGAATGGCAAAACAATCGCTTAGTAATTCAGGCTGCCAATCCCTTTATTCTTAACCATCTTCAGAAAAATTATCTGTCAACAATTGCCGAAGTAGTACAGGATATCGTCGGTTATCCCGTCGAGATTCAACTAACGGCACAACAGGGCGATTCGATCGCTATTTTCCAGCCTGACACTAGCTTAGAATCAGAATTATCCCCCGGTAATCAACTTAACCCTAAATATAATTTTTCCCGTTTTGTTGTCGGGCCAACTAATCGCATGGCCCACGCGGCTGCTTTAGCGGTAGCGGAATTACCCGGACGCGAATTTAACCCGCTTTTTCTTTGTGGTGGAGTGGGATTAGGGAAAACCCATTTAATGCAAGCGATCGGTCATTATCGTCTGGAATTATATCCCCAATCCAGGGTTTCTTATGTATCGACGGAACAATTTACTAATGATTTAATCACTGCTATCCGTCAAGATAGTATGGAAAGTTTTCGTAATCATTATCGCCATGCGGATATATTATTAGTGGATGATCTGCAATTTATTGAAGGAAAAGAATACACTCAAGAAGAATTTTTTCATACCTTTAATACCCTGCACGAAGCGGGAAAACAGGTGGTTTTAGCCTCCGATCGCCTCCCCAAACAGATTCCCAGTTTACAGGATCGTTTAATTTCTCGCTTTTCTATGGGATTAGTCGCCGATATCCAAGCACCGGATATCGAAACTCGCATGGCAATTTTACAAAAAAAGGCCGAGTACGAAAATCTGCGTCTCCCAAGAGAAGTTATCGAATATATTGCCGTTAATTATACTTCTAATATTCGCGAATTAGAGGGGGCATTAATCCGGGCTACTACTTATATTTCTATCTCTGGATTGCCGATGACGGTAGAAAATATCGCGCCGGTTTTAAATCCACCAATGGCCAAAATTGCCACTTCTCCTGAGATTATTATGGCGGTAGTAGCAGAAAAATTTCAACTCTCGATCGCCGATCTAAAAGGAAATTCCCGCCGACGAGAAATTAGTTTTGCCCGACAGATTGGGATGTATTTGATGCGTCAACACACGGATTTAAGCTTACCGCGCATTGGCGAAGAATTTGGCGGTAAAGATCACACCACTGTTATTTATAGCTGTGATAAAATCAACCTTTCCCAACATCAAGATCGACAATTACAAGAAATCTTAGCCCAACTAATCGAGCGAATTAACTCCCTTAGTCGCAATCAGTAGTCGGGAAGTGGGGTTTTTCAGTGATCAGTGATCAGTAAACATTGAAAAGACACTAGGAAACTGCTATTTAATACTGCTCACCTAAAACTCACATCTGATAACTGATAACTGATAACTGATAACTGAGATTAACTACAGGAGAATAAACTGGCAATTGTAGCGAGGAGACGAGAGGTCATGGGTAAACTATCGATCACCATAGCTGTACATAATAACATCATGTAAAGAATGGAATATTTAAACAGCGATCGAGCGATGTCCCGATCAAAAGGATTCTGTTTTAATCGCCAAGCTTTTTTCAGGAAAACAAACCCTAAAATTAAAGCCACTACACCATAGACCACACCACAGGCAGCCAAGGGATAAATCAGGAGGAAAGTGAAAGGAACGACGATTAAAGTATAGAGCCAAATCTGCTCGCTAGTGGCTTCTTCCCCTTTAACTACGGGCATCATCGGGATATCCACTTCTGCATAATCATCCTTGATCATTAAAGCCAAAGCCCAAAAATGGGGAGGAGTCCAAAGGAAAATAATTGCGAATAAAATCCAAGGAATCCAACCGAGATCGCCCGTTACTGCCGCCCAACCGACTAGGGGAGGAATCGAGCCAGCCGCGCCACCGATAACAATATTTTGGATACTATGACGCTTGAGCAGATGGGTATAAATCAGCATATAAAATGCGATGCCGGTCATTGCTAAAAATCCGCTCAAAGTATTGACAAAAAAGACAAAAAGTGCTAGGGAAAGGGAGGCTAAAACGAGGGCAAAAATGAGGGCGTGGAGGGGTTGCACGCGACCGGAGGGGATCGGACGGGCGCGGGTGCGAAGCATGGTGTGATCGATGTCGCGATCATAGATGCAGTTTAAGGTTTGAGCGGCGGCGGCGGCGAGAGTGCCACCGAGGAGGGTAAGAAAGAGTAAGAGGGGGGAAACCTGGCCTTTAGAGGCGATTTCCATAGAAGCGGCCGTGGTAATCAGCAGTAGAGGAATAATTCGCGGTTTAGTGAGTTGATAATAACTTTTAGCGACTTGTAAAAAATTATCGTGGTGGCGAAGGGCTTGAGTTCCAGTCATCGTGATTAAATCCTTAGAGATGGCTTATAGGAGCGAAAGAACGATCGCGAAGGGCGAAAGTGGTAAAAGCGACGAGGGTTCCCACCAATAGCGCACCGATGCTGTGGTGGGTAATGGTTAAGGGTTCCACCTGTAGATGCAGTTTCAGGGTGGCAACGCCTAAAAACACCTGTAGGGCGACTAATCCCCCGGCGCTAAAAGCTAGTTTTTTGAGGAGAGGATGGATAGCGGCAATTCGCCAAGCGAAGAAAACTAGGGTTAACACCGAGATAGTGGCGGGAAAAACCCCGATAATGTGGCTATTCATCACGGTGCAGAGTTGGGAAACCGTTAAACACTGATGGGCAGCCCAACGGGAACCGACGAGACCGCCGAGGAGACATTGCAGATAAACTAGACCGGTGGCGACCATTCCGAGCCAAGTTAGTTTCCCGACTGTACCTGTGGGACGGTAGGGAGTCAGACAGATAGCAATGACGATTAGGGTAGCAAAAAAGAGCAAAGCTGTGCCTAAATGGGCGGTTACGATGTCAAATCGCAGTAATTGGGTCACGGTTAATCCTCCCAGGACTCCTTGCAGGAGAATTAAAGCCAAAGCAGCGATCGCAGAGGGGAACAGCCAAGGGGGAAGATGGCGACGATACCACCAAGACAGACCGACGAGAGCGAGCGTACTAAACCCGATCAAAGAGGCATCGAGACGATGAAACCACTCCAGAAATACCTGTAGATTCATCTGCTGACTGGGAATCCATTGACCGTAACACAGAGGCCAATCGGGACAAGCTAAACCGGCGTTCATAACTCTGGTGGCAGCACCCACCACCATCAGGGCGAAAGTAGCGATCGCAATTTTCCAGACTAAGCGGCGCATCCACACCTGAATATTGCCGGTTTCTCTTAGGGGTGTCGGGTTAAAAACAGATTCGGTCATCGGTTTGCCTGTTCTCAAGGAGTCTGTCATCAAAGATCATGGCTTTGTTTGCCAGTTAGTTATCACTGTGAATGAGTTTTTTTACGACCGGTAAAACCTTTTAGATATTCTTTAGATTTCTGGCCATTTCCGTTACATTTGTTTACATAAACTCAGAATAAAATATAAAAATTAGTGATTTTAAATACTTTCCCTGAAAACGATCCCAAAGAAAAGATAAAATTCTCAGAAGATGCTGGTTAAATTTCCCATCTATAGGGGAATCATGTTTTAGCCTTGAATAAGTAGGCACTATTGAAAATATTGAAAAGACCGTGAAAATTCCCAGCAGTATCCTGACCCTTGTACTCGGGATCGCCTTGACCTTAATTAGTCTCTGGTATGGCCAAAATCATGGCTTAATGCCCGTGGCAGCTTCCGAAGATGCCAAGGAAATAGATAGTATCTTTAATCTGATGATGACCATCGCCACGGGACTATTTTTAATAGTTGAAGGCGTGATCGTTTATATAGTGATTCGCTTTCGTCGCCAACCGGGGGATCAAACCGACGGGCCGGCAGTGGAGGGCAATGTCCCCCTAGAAATCTTCTGGACAGCCATCCCGACGGTAATCGTCTTTATCCTTGCCGTCTATAGCTTCGAGATTTATAACAATATCGGCGGTCTTGATCCCTTGATTTCCAAGGGTGACAAAGGAGAAATCGCCCACCACGGTCATCACCACGGCACGATGATAGCCCTGAGCGGCGATCGCAGAGTAGCCCTAGGTATCGGCAATTCCTACGATGGTGAAGGAGTTCCCCCCCTAGTGGTCAATGTTAAAGGTATTCAATACGCTTGGATCTTCACCTATCCCGAAACTGGCATTGTTTCCGGGGAACTGCACGCTCCCGTCAATCGCCCCGTGCAACTGAATATGGAAGCGGGAGATGTGATCCATGCTTTCTGGGTTCCCCAATTGCGTCTAAAACAGGACGTTATCCCCGGACAAGAAACGGTGTTATCGTTCACATCCAATCAAATTGGTCAATATCCGATCATTTGTGCGGAACTTTGCGGGGCCTATCACGGTGGCATGAAATCTAGCTTTGTGGTTCACTCCCAAGCAGATTACGACCAATGGGTGCAGGATAACACAATCGCTGAAGTTGACAGCGATCAAACCGTAGCCATGACCGCTAAAGATCGCTCTGATAGTCAATATTTGACCCCCTACACCGAAGAAATGGGCATCGACGCTGAAATCCTCGCCCAAGTTTCCCATCAGCACCAAATGTAATTTTTCTTGTCATCTAAAATCTTGGCATTATGACAGCATCAACGGAAATAACCACCCCAGCAACCGTTCCCGAGGTGATCCATCACCGCAAGTGGACAGATTACTTTACTTTCTGCACCGATCATAAAGTTATCGGTATTCAATATCTGGTGACTGCCTTTCTTTTCTTCTTTATTGGCGGTGCTTTCGCGGAAGTGCTGCGGACAGAATTAGCCACTCCCGACCCCGATTTCGTCTCCCCAGAACTATATAACCAATTTATGACCATGCACGGAACGATCATGATCTTTCTTTGGATCGTTCCGGTTGGGGCAGGTTTTGCCAATTATCTCATTCCCCTGATGATTGGGGCCGAAGATATGGCTTTTCCTCGTCTTAACGCTGTGGCTTTCTGGCTTAATCCCCCCGGCGGGCTGCTATTATTATCCAGTTTCTTTGTCGGCGCTCCCCAGTCCGGTTGGACTTCCTACCCACCTTTAAGCTTAATTAGCGGCAAATGGGGGGAAGAATTGTGGATTTTGAGCCTTTTATTGATCGGGACTTCTTCGATTTTAGGCTCGATTAATTTTATCACCACGATCCTGAAAATGCGGATTCCTGAGATGGATTTGTACAGTATGCCGCTATTTTGTTGGGCAATGCTGGCCACTTCGACTCTGGTACTGCTTTCCACACCCGTTCTTGCTTCTGCTCTTGTTCTCTTGTCCTTTGATTTAATCGCTGGCACGAGCTTTTTTAATCCTGCCGGCGGCGGCGATCCGGTGATTTATCAGCATATGTTCTGGTTTTACTCCCATCCTGCTGTTTATATCATGATTTTGCCCTTTTTCGGCACGATATCAGAGATATTACCGGTTCATGCGCGTAAACCGATTTTTGGTTATCGAGCGATCGCCTATTCCAGTCTCACCATCTGTTTCTTGGGTTTAATCGTTTGGGCCCACCATATGTTCACCAGCGGCACCCCCGGCTGGTTACGGATGTTTTTCATGGCGGCAACTATGTTAATCGCCGTTCCCACTGGCATTAAAATCTTTAGTTGGTGTGCCACTCTTTGGGGGGGTAAACTTAGTCTCAATACGTCTTTGTTATTTGGGATCGGTTTCCTGTCTTCCTTCCTCATCGGTGGTTTGACCGGGATTATGTTGGCTTCTGTTCCCTTCGATATCCACGTCCACGATACCTATTTTGTCGTCGGTCACTTCCATTATGTACTATTTGGTGGTACGGCAATGGCCCTCTTTTCTGCCGTTTACCATTGGTTCCCGAAAATGACCGGACGGATGTATAACGAGACTCTCGGTCGTATCCACTTTGTTCTCACTTTTATCGGTTTGAATTTAACTTTCATGCCGATGCACGAATTGGGATTATTGGGTATGAACCGTCGTATTGCTCTGTATGATGTGCAGTTTCAGGATTTAAATGTTCTTAGTACCGCAGGAGCTTATATTCTCGGTATATCGAGTATTCCCTTTGCTATTAATATGGTCTGGAGTGCCTTTAAAGGTCAACCCGCCGGTCGTAATCCTTGGCGCGCTTTAACCCTAGAATGGCAAACCTCCTCTCCCCCAATTATCGAGAATTTCGAGGAAATGCCGATTCTTTGGTCCGGCCCCTACGATTACGGTATTGATATGGAGGAATCAGAAGCAGCGGAATCAGTACAAGATATCCTCGCCGAAGTGGGCTCCGAATCCCAATAATCAGTTATCAGTTATCAGTTATCAGTTATCAGTTATCAGATGTGAGTTTTCAGTTCACTGATTACTGTTTACTGTTTACTGATCACTGAAAAAAAGCTCCCCGTCTCCCGTGTAAACTAAGGACATTCAATCATGCAAGGTTCAGCGATCAAAGATTCTCAACTCTCTGTCAATTATCATCAAGAAACGGTGGAACACGGACATCATGGCCACCCAGATCATCGCCTATTCGGTTTGGTTTTGTTTCTAGTGGCGGAAAGTTCCATCTTTTTGGGCTTATTTACCGCTTTCTTGCTCTACCGTACCATGTTACCCGTTTGGCCTCCCGCTGGCACACCAGAATTAGAATTAACCCTACCGACAATTAACACGATTATTCTGGTGTCCAGTAGTTTTGTTATGCACATGGGACAAAAAGCCATTAAACAAAACAATAACGCCGGTTTACAATTTTGGTTCGGTATTACTGCCCTGATGGGAATTATCTTCCTTTGTGGTCAAGGATACGAATATAGTCACGCTGAATTTGGTCTCAAAACTAATGTTTTTACCAGCGCTTTTTATGCCTTAACCGGATTCCACGGTCTCCACGTTACTTTTGGTTTAGTGCTAATTCTATCTGTCCTCTGGCGTTCTCGTCAAAAAGACCACTATTCTAGTCAATCTCATTTTGGTGTGGAAGCGGCAGAATTATACTGGCATTTCGTCGATGTGGTCTGGATTATCCTGTTTTTACTGGTGTATATCTTGAGCTAATTTTTGTTATTTATTCAGAGAAAAGGGCGCTCAATTGATCGCCCTTTTTTGTATATTTCAATTTATAAGTAGTCGTACAAAATAAATTTCCTAGTGGTGAGAGGGAACTCCGGAACTGCGGAACGGGCAACAGAAAAGAAATACAGCGATTGTTGCTTTACGGAAAAATGGGTAATTAATTTTGTTTAGGTACTTAGCAATTCCTATACTGGTGAGTAGAGAACAGAGCCAATTGATAACTAATATAGGTGGGTTACGGCGAATACTAGATAATTTTCCCTAGCATAAATTGTCGTCGCCTAACCCACCCTACACCTAAAATTAACGACGACCGAATAAACTCCAACCTTTGCCACCACTAACGGCCGGTTCGGCTTTTTCAGCGACGGGGGCAACTTCTGCGGGGGTTTCCTCACCGGAAAGATTAGAAAGATCGTAGTTTTCTACTAGGAAAAGAGACGCTTTTTCAATAGTAGAATGATCCCAGAAAAGGGTAGAAGGTAACTCTTGACCAACCCAATCTTCTAGATCACCCACCATCGTTACCGCATCGATCGAATCTAAACCATAACGAGTTAAAGGTTCAGTCACATTAATCGTTTTTGCATCCAAAGATAACTGATCGGCTAACTGTTTAACTAACCAATTTTGTACGAGATTATTAAGATTGGAGTTGGAGTTCATGGGTTTTTTCCTCGGTAGTTTGTGAATGGGCTAATTGAAAAGGCACGATCGAAAAATGTTGATTTTCCCGATATAATTTCAGCAATTCTTGGGCAACATTTTCTATATACACCTCAGATAGAGTGTAAGGCAGCGGCCGCAGAGTTCGCAGTAATCGGTATAAACTCAACACCAACCATTCCCCCTGGGCAAAAAATTCACCCAAGATGGAACGATTATAAAGCCAAGTGTGTAAACAAGCGGAAGCAGCGTGTAAAGTACAGTATTTCTTGGCAATCTCGAACAATTCGGGTGATTGGTCGTGACCATACTCGAATTTCGATTGACTAATCTGTTCATCGTGAGCATTTAGTTCCTCTAAAACTAAATTACCCAACATCAACAGATTTTCTAATATCTCTGCGTCCACTTCGTCAGAATTTTTCAATCCCTCGAGCATATCAAGGGCAATCTCTAAACCCTGTAGGGAATCATCCATTCCCCGGCCAAATAATTCTAAATTATTGGGTTCAAAGGGAGGAACTGACTTTTCTAGGCTAAAAATCGCCTCTAAACGGGTTTTTAACGCCGACATCGTGCGCGAGTTGCCTTTAGCCCGATATTTGGTTAAAGGACGCAATTGTAGGATTAAAGCATGAAGATTGACGATCGAACTGCCGTCAAACATACTGATAATCGAATTATCCCGCAGTAGCTTCTGGAAGATGCCGAATTCGTGTTCTTCTCGCATATAAAAACGCGATCCCAACACCACATAAACACTATTAACCATCTCCTCCAGACGGACAGTAACAAAATATTTTACCACCGAAGCCCAGACGCTAAACTGTTCGGGGATAATATGAAAACCTCTTGCGGCCGGAATCGTCTCGCAATCACAAATAAGGATGTCAAGGAAAGCATCGACGAGAGTGCGCCGGGGTTGGGGCAAATCCATCACAGTTTTGTGATAAATTACCCGATTAACGGCAAAACTGAGGGTAGTTCTTAAAGCGGTATCGGCTGCCCCGTGGGAAAAAGCAGCGCACAACATCCGGGTAATCTGGAAACCTTTCAGAGCTAATTCTAAACCGTCTCCCTCCTCCCGTAAACGCATGGAATCGGGGACGAAACAATCCTTAAAACCAATGCCACTCATATCCGAGGCACGCACGCCATGGGTGTATATTTTCGGCAAATTATAGTATTTTTCGGGGTCTAATTGCCGTTTATCTACCATAAATAGGGTTAAACACTTCGGCCCGCCGTTAGCATCGGTTTTCGCCAAAATAAAGGAAACTCCAGAGATAGTCGCCCGGTTAATCGGCCATTTCTCCCCATTGAGAATATAACCTCCTTCCACCTTCGTCGCGGTCAGATCACCATTGATCAGATCGCTACCGTGTTCCTTTTCCGAGTAACCCAGACACATCGCCCCATAGTCATCCATGATAAAACGGGCGAGCTTCTGTTTCTGTTCTGGGGTTCCCGCCATCCAGTTTAAAAACGACCAGAATAGGGTAGTAAAAGCGATACCGATAGTTTGATCCCGTCGGGAAAGTACCCGCACAAAAGCGACAAATTCCTCAAAAGAGGTAAATTCACCGCCGCAATCGGTGGGAATGTAGTAGTGTTGGAGTTTCCAGTCGTATAACCAGCGAATTTCCTCGTGGGGAAATTCTTCGCTCTCGTCAATTTCGATCACCCGCTTGTAGGATAGAGGATTATCAGGATTGAGAGGATCGCCTAAGTCTTTTTCCAGTGCTTCAGCAGTCCAGTATTGCTTAAGCTTTTTCATAGTGCCTCTAGGACAGATACAATGTGTTTTTCGTCAATGCCTTCGGTTAGAAGACCCGACCATTCACAAAAATTAATGACCATTCTAGACGTTTTGCTGTAGAGTAGCAACAATTTTTAATTTCGCCTTTACCTTAAATGGGGTAAAATCCGCCTTGTAGCAGTAATTATGCCCAAATTGAGGTGATTAAACCGCCTTAGTTAAGGGGGTGTTAGACCGATGGGGGTGGGATATTAGCATGGGGGAGAGTGCTAGACTGCGGGGAGCGGTTCTAAAGCTTTTGTAACACAGGAATTGAAATAGTTAGAATCTCATCTAATCCCAACAAAATAACTGCTGATGCTATTGCTCGGATAGACCAATCTAATCTACTTGCCTTTATGTCCCGGATATCATTTAAGACCAACAGTGTTTCTTTTTCTAGATATTTAATTAGAGCTTTCATATAATTTTCTTCTTCAATAAGATTCCACTCATCTTCGAGTAATTGTTCTGGTAAAATAATTTTGCCACCAATTGATGGCCATAAACCCCATAAAGCAATGGCAATAGCAGTGATTATTAAAATATAAGCACTCAATTTCATTAAATAGCAAAACAGGCAAGGATAAGTTGAATTGACAGATGTAGCAACTACGGCATAGCCGGGTAGGTCTTTTCCAAAATTTACCAAAACACCACTGAGAGTTAGAACTATGGCAAGTTTTGTGTTTATCTTATCGATACTTTCATTCACAACCTTTATAGAACTTAAAGTATAATCATAGGTAAGCTTAATGTTAGTCTTGTTCGAGGTGCTCAAAATGGCAGAAAAACCACAAAACCAAAACCCGGTTCAACCCCCAACCCAGCCATCACCCCCTCCAGTCCCACAAAACAGTTTACCAAAGGTTGATCCTTCTAAGACTATCAGTTACAGGCAAGATGGTGCAGATCACAGAAAAGCAAAAAAATAGTGCGATGCCGAAGGCACTGCGTAGCAGAGCGCATCGCTCGTAGGTTGGGTTGACGCAAGGAAACCCAACTTCCAGATTGATCTTAAAATAAGAGATAACTTTTCAAGAATTCTGAATCTAATGAAAATCAAAGCTATTATTCATCCGGCCGAAGAAGGTGGTTACTGACTGAAGTTCCCGCGCTGCCGGGTTGATAACAGCTGTAGGGTGCGTTCCCTAATGTGGCTTCTACTGCTGCACCGATAGATTTTTGAGAACGCACCATGCTCGTTCATTCAAGCAAAGGAGTCAAAAATATGAAGATTTGCCAACCATTGAATCAATAGATAAAACCTAATTTGTTGCTGTTAGCAATTATAGCTCTCAAAAGGGGGTGGGAATGATGAGATCAAGTTCAGTTTCGGTCTGAGGATGACGAAAAGATAATTGTTTAGCGTGTAGGTATAAACGGTCGGACTGCTTACCATTGTACAAGCGATCGCCTAAAATTCCTATCCCTAATCCCTGTTGACTATGAACACGAATTTGATGGGTTCTTCCCGTGTAGGGAATAAATTCTAGCCGAGAATAATTGCCTTCTTTACCGACAACTTTAAAATAGGTTTGACTAGCTTTTCCCCTTTGCCAGTCCACAGTTTGATAGGGTCGATTTTGCGGATTTCCCCAGAGAGGTAGGTCAATTATGCCTGATTCTCGCTCAATAATTTCTGATAATATAGCTTCGTAGATTTTTTCCACTTCTCGCTGTTGAAATTGTTGGGATAAACAACGATAAATATCTAAACTTTTAGCTAGTAATAATAATCCCGAAGTTTCTCGGTCTAAACGATGAACTGGAATGACATTTTTTCCCTGACGACGAAACCGATTGACCACAGCATCTTGACTATCTTGATAACGTCCTGCTACCGCTAATAATCCCGCGGGTTTATTAATAGCAATTATTCCCTCGTCTTCGTAGATAATTTCTAGGGATGAACGTAAACCAGAAAGTAAAAAACCCATGAGAGGTTGACATCTTTCTTGACAAGCGCCATAAAATTCTCCCTGTTTTCTATCTCGATTCGATTCTCCCCACCAAAATTCGGCCATGGCGACAGGTTTTAATCCTTTCATGGCGGCATAATTTAATAATTTCGGGGCGCAACATTCCCCTGTTCCCGTCGGTAACAAATTACTGCCCATCAATTTAGCCAAGGAGAGAGATTGTCCAGAAAAGTTGTTTAAACAGTAGGATTGATACAGCAATTCCTGTAACTGTTTGGAGAGGTTCCTACGCTGTTGCTTAAGTTCAATAATTCTCTGATTGGCTACATTTATTTTATCAATTAAGGGTTCTAAAACTTGTTTTTCTTCCTGTTTTAATTGCTTTCTTGCTCTTTTTTCCTGACGACTGATATTATTTAATTTTTCTAATTCTTCTGGGTTTAAATTTCCTGAATTTCTTAACCTATCTCGTTCCTGTTTATTGTTTTGATGTTGTTGCTGTAAAGCTTGTATTTTGCGCTCAAAATTTGCTTGATTGAGTCGATATAAATTATGTTCGGGAATTGATTGTAGGGTAATAATTTCCTGTTTAATTGTTTCTAAAAGTTGCAAAACTCGCTTTTCTTCCCGAATAATTTTTTCTCTCCCCACTAGGGACGGAACCCAGCCAGCAGCTTCTCCCTGTCCAGAAAAAGCTTTTAAAACTTCTATTTCGCCAGCAGCATTTTCTCCTAACAAAATTCCATACATTTTACCTTGAGGATTGGTGATAGTTGTCATCAAATCTTGGGCAATTTTTTCAGCCAAAAGAGTGCGGGGCAAGCGCAATAACTCGCCCGTTTCGGGACAAATTCCTTGATAATAATAAGTAACTTCCTTCACTCTTTAAGAACAGGAAAAGGGCTAGAAATCCCCCTAAGAAAAACAATTGGCAAAGAAATCAATAGTTTCCTGTAAAGCGACAATAAAGCGATCGATTTCTTCTCGGGTATTATAAAAATATAGACTTGCCCGCGCGCTGCCGGAAGCATCAAAAAGGCGGTGTAGAGGTTGGGTACAGTGATGACCGGAACGAATAGCGACTCCTTCCTGGTCTAATAAAGTAGCTAAATCACTAGCATGAATCCCTTCCACATTAAAGGCGGCTAAACTAGCCCGACCCTGGCCCGTTAAACTAGGTGGCGGACCGTAAATTCTTAAACCCTCAATTTCTCCTAATTTTTTGAACAAATGAGCGGTTAATTCTTCTTCGTAGGCATGAATATTATCCATACCTAAACCCATTAAATATTCTACCGCAGCACCGAGAGCAATCGCTTCGCCGATAGCGGGGGTTCCAGCTTCAAATTTGTGGGGCAGTTCGGCACAGGTAAAATGGTCTAAATAGACTTCCGCAATCATTTCGCCACCACCAAAAAAGGGCGGCATTGCCTCTAAAATGGCCTCTTTGCCGTACAAAAATCCAATACCGGTGGGGGCGCACATTTTATGACCACTAGCCACCAACCAATCACAATCTATGGCCTGCACATCAATGGCTAAATGGGGGACACTTTGACAGGCATCAATTAATACTTTCGCCCCGACTTGATGGGCAAGGCTGACTATTTCGGCAACGGGATTAATACAGCCTAAGGTGTTAGAAACATGAAGGACAGCAACTAATTTAGTTTTGTCAGATAATAAGGATTTATATTGTTCTAAATCAAAGCTTTCTTCGCTGGTTAATTGCACATATTTAATCACCGCCCCCGTCTTTTGGGAGATAATTTGCCAGGGGATTAAATTACTGTGGTGTTCCATGACCGAGAGAATAATTTCATCCCCTGCTTTCAGGGTATTTAATGCCCAACTGTAGGCGACTAAATTAATCGCTTCCGTGGCGTTGCGAGTATAGACAATTTCCCGACGAGAAGCGGCATTAATAAACCTAGCGACCTTATCTCTGGCCCCTTCGTAGGCTTCCGTTGCCCGGACACTTAAAGTATGCGCCCCCCGATGCACATTGGCGTTATCTTTTTCGTAATAGTTTCGCAGGGTTTCTAATACTTGAATCGGTTTTTGGGAAGTGGCGGCACTATCGAAATAGATAAGGGGTTTATCGTGTACGGTTTGATGAAGGATAGGGAAATCGGCGCGGACTTTTTGGGCGAGAGTTTTTTCTTGGATAATTGTCATTTTAGTCAGGAGTCAGAGGGGTACTTTGGGCAGGTTGGCACCCACCCCGGTAGAGTTATTCCACAGTGCGACAGGCGACGCATTGCCCCAATCTTTGGCGGAGGGATTCTAGAGGAATTTTAGCTAAAATCTCGGCCGAGAAAGCATCAATTAACAAACTGCGGGCGGTGTCGGCGCTTAAGCCCCGGCTTTGCAGATAGAATAAATCATCGGCTTCCAGTTGGCTAACGGTTGCCCCGTGGGAACATTTGACGTTATCGGCGGTAATTTGTAATTCGGGTTTGGTGTTGACTCGTGCCTTGTTAGAAATTAACAAATTCCGATTTAACTGGGAGGCGTTGGTTAATTGGGCGGGCTTGGGAACAAACACTTTACCATTAAAGATAGCGTGAGCGCTACCATCAACGATACATTTATGCAGTTGCTTGGTGATGCCGTGGGGATGGTTGAGATAGATGGCGCTGTGGGTATCGGCGGTTTGTTGTCCGGTAATCATGGCTAATCCGTGCAGATTTGTCTCGGTTTGTTCTCCTTTTTGCAGGATATCGAGGTTATGACGGCAGAGTTTAGCGCCCAGATTTATCTCGTTGAGAGTGTAACGGCTATCGCGCCCTTGTTCAATTATCGTGCGTCCGATGTGAAAACCATCTCCTGATTCCCTTTGTACTCTGGTATGGATGACTTCGGCGTTGGCTTCGAGGTAAATTTCCGTGACAGCGTTGGTAAAATAAGCGTAATTTAGAGGTAAATCGGAGCAATGTTCGGCTAAAGCCCCGTAATTCTCAATAATATTGATACTAGCTCCCGTTTCAGCCACGATTAGGCTATGGGGCTGATAAAAGCGGGGAATTTCCTCCACAACGGTGATAAATAAGAGATGTATCGGGGTTGTGACGACGGTATTAGCGGTGACGTGAATTACTGCCACATCCCTTAGGCCAGCTTGGTTGAGTGCGGTAAAAAATTCGGGTGTTTTTTCTTTCCCTAGATAGTTGACAAGAACATCTTTTTGTGCATTGGCGAGATTGCTGACGCTGACACCGGCGGGTAAAGCGGTGATATCGGACAATTCGGGCTGATAAATGCCGTTAACGAAGACTAGGTGGCTGTTTTTGGCTTCGGGTAGCAAAAAGGCAGCGAGGGCATTTTTATCGATTGTAACGGTTTGGGGGACGCGAAAATCGATCGCCCATAGTTGACTTAAATCGGTGAATTGCCATTCTTCGTCTTTTTTGCCCGGGATGGCTAATTCTTGAGCTTTACTGGCTCCCGATTCTCTTAATTCGAGAATTTTACCGTTATCGATAGTGGGAACCGTTTCTCGGGACAATTTTAACAATAATTCTCCTGATTGTTCAGGTTTCGTGATTATGGCTGTCATTGGTAGGAAGGGGTGGAGGTTGGGGTGTGGGGTGTGGGGTGTAGGGTAGTGGGGTAGTGGGGTAGTGGGGTAGTGGGGTAGTGGAGCATTTGGCTGAAATTTCCCTAAACCCCTAAATCCCTATCACCCTATCTCCCGACTCCTGAATACTGACTCCTGAATACTGACTCCTGATAACTGATAACTGATAAGGCTCTTCTGGTTTCTGTGTGGAAACGAGGTCTATACTGATAGTTTTTTCCACAAAATAGTCCTAAAAGTGTTGCCTAGTAAGCATTTCACGATTCCATAAGCAAAAATTATCCCACAAAGTCGAGAAGAGCCAGACAGCAGGAAACTGCCATTTGATGATGCTCACTTAATACATACCGCTCACTTAATACTCAAAACTGACTACTGATAACTGATAACTGATAACTGATAGCTAGATTACTTAACGGCTAATAATTGTTCGTCGAGGAAATCGTAGCCAGTTCTTTCTAATTCGAGGGCTAATTCTTTACCGCCACTGGTGACAATGCGCCCATCGTACATAACATGAATAACATCGGGTTCAATGTAGTTGAGCAGACGCTGATAGTGAGTGATAAGTAAAAAAGCGTTATCGGGAGTAGCTAATTGATTGACTCCCTGGGCAACAATTCGCAAAGCATCGATGTCTAAACCGGAGTCAATTTCATCGAGAATTCCTAAAGTAGGTTCTAATAAGGCCATTTGTAGGATTTCATTACGTTTTTTCTCACCACCGGAGAAACCTTCGTTTAAACTTCTGCCAAGAAAGCTAGGATTCATCTGGACAACTTCTAGTTTTTTCTCGACTAATTCCTCAAAGTCAAAACTATCTAATTCTTCCAAGCCTAGATATTTTTGTCGGGCATTATAGGCAACGCGAAGAAAATCGAGGTTACTAACGCCGGGGATTTCTAGGGGATATTGGAAAGCGAGAAAGATACCCATAAGCGCTCGTTCATCGGGTTCTTTTTCTAAAAGGTTTTCGCCTTTATAAATTATTTCTCCCCCAGTTACTTCATAATCGGGATGTCCAGCGATTACTTTGGAAAAGGTACTTTTTCCTGAGCCATTGCGTCCCATAATTGCGTGGGTTTCACCCGCTTTAATTTCGAGGTTAACTCCTTTAAGAATCTGGTTTCCATCAATACTAGCGGTCAGATTTTTTACTGATAAAATTACTTCACTCATGAGATGTTTTTCTAGAACAAAAATATTAGTTTTTTGGTTGACGGCGAGTCATCAATTGATGGATAAATTGTCTTAGCTTTTGGTGGGTTACGGCTATCGCCTAACCCACCCTACTTTACTGATTAACCGACGGTTCCTTCGAGCTTGAGACTTAGGAGTTTATCAGCTTCGGCGGCGAATTCCATCGGTAATTTACTGAGGACATCCTTACAGAAACCACTGACTAACATAGAGACAGCATCTTCTTCGGAAATGCCCCGTTGTGCGAAGTAGAATAATTGGTCTTCACCGATTTTAGAAGTAGAAGCTTCGTGTTCTACTTTAGCACTGTTGTTATCCACCTGAATATAGGGAAAGGTGTTAGCTTCGGCATTATCTCCAATCAGCATAGAATCACACTGGGAGTAATTTCTTGCTCCCTTGGCTTTCGGTCCCATTTTCACTAACCCGCGATAACTATTTTGGGAGTTACCCGCAGAAATTCCCTTAGAAATAATGGTACTCTTGGTGTTGCGGCCAATGTGAATCATTTTCGTACCTGTATCGGCCTGTTGTTTGTTATTAGTTAGGGCAATTGAGTAGAATTCCCCGACGGAATTATCGCCGACTAAGACACAACTGGGATACTTCCAAGTAATTGCCGAACCAGTTTCTACTTGTGTCCAAGAAATCTTAGAATTAACTCCTTTACACAGACCCCGTTTAGTGACGAAATTGTATATACCTCCCTTACCATTGGCATCGCCAGCGTACCAATTTTGTACAGTCGAATATTTAATATCTGCGTTATCGAGGGCGACTAATTCCACGACGGCGGCATGAAGTTGATTACTATCGTACATCGGAGCGGTGCAACCTTCTAAATAACTTACCGATGCCCCTTCTTCAGCGACAATTAAAGTTCTTTCAAATTGTCCCGTCTCACCGTTATTAATCCGAAAATAGGTGGACAATTCCATAGGACAGACGACACCTTTGGGTATAAAAACAAAGGAACCATCGCTAAAAACGGCCGAATTAAGAGCGGCAAAATAATTATCACCCACGGGAACCACAGTACCGAGATATTTCTGCACTAAGTCGGGATGTTCCTGTAAAGCTTCCGAGATAGAACAGAAAATAACCCCCTGTTCTGCTAGTTTTTCTTTAAAAGTTGTGGCGATAGAAACGCTATCAAAGATAGCATCTACAGCCACGTTAGAAAGGCGTTTTTGTTCCGAAAGGGGAATGCCTAATTTTTCAAAGGTTTCGATTAAAGTGGGGTCAACTTCTTCAAGACTGTTGAGTTTTGCTTTTTTCTGTTTGGGTGCAGAGTAGTAGATAATATTTTGATAATCAATGGCAGGATAGGAAACGTGCGGCCAACTGGGTTCGGTCATCTTTTGCCATTGATGGTAGGCCCGGAGACGAAAATCGAGCATGAATTCCGGTTCCTTCTTTTTCGCCGAAATTAGGCGAATAATCTCCTCATTCAAACCGCGGGGGATGGTTTCCGATTCGATATCGGTGACGAAACCGTACTTGTAGGGTTGGTTAACGAGGTTTTTAACGGTGGTTGCACTCATGGGGGTTGGTGTTCTCTCTACGCGGTAGGCAGGGGAGGCAGTTAAACAACTTTCTTGTTGTTTAAATTGATTATATAATAGATTAACAACAAAGCTGTTGTCAAAGTCACGGAAAATTTCAGAGGATTCTGGTAAACCTCTGTTATTCAAGTTACTCTGTAGGGGTAATTGGCCGCTCCTTGACTCTCAGCAATTGTACGCTAAAGCCTCTGTTTTTGGTATCATGACCACGACTCAACCCGCCTCGACTAAAGACGATATTCTGCAATATTTGCTCAAAAACGGTCAATCTACCGCCCAAGACTTGGCTGAGGAGTTAAGTATTAGTCCGCAAGCGACGCGCCGCCATCTTAAGGATTTGGAGGGGGAAGGACTGATAGAATATTTTGCGGTACAAAATAAGATAGGACGGCCTCAGCACATTTATCGTCTCAGTCGTCAAGGTCGTGGCCGTTTTCCCCATAATTACGATAATTTCGCCGTTTCTTTCCTCAATACTCTCGTGGAGACGGTGGGAGAGCAACAGGTGGGGGAAATTCTCAAAAAACAGTGGCAACGCAAAGCGGCAGAATATCAATTGCGCCTCGGCAAGGGGTCTTTAGGGGAAAGAATGAGAAAATTGCTGGAAATTCGCCAAGAGGAGGGTTATATGGCAGAATTAGTGGCACTGGAAGCAGAAAATAGTTATGTCCTGGCCGAGCATCATTGCGCTATTGCTGAGGTGGCTGGTTCCTATCCCAGTATCTGTGGCCATGAATTAGAAATGTTTGCGCTGCTGCTGCCCGATTGTACGATCGAACGGACTCACTGGATCAATCAAGGTGAGCAACGATGTGGTTATCTAATTAAGTGCAAGGGATGACAGAGAAAGATTAGTTATCTCTAGACTACCAGCTGCTGTTCTGGCGTTCCCTAAAACCAGAGACTTTTTACCTCACCTAACCGGCACCGCTGCCTAATAAAAATAAACTTAACAGGGTGCCACCATTCCAGAGACTATGAACCAACATCGAGGATAATAAATTTTTCGAGCGGGTGTAAACAAAGCCAAGAACACAACCTAGTACGGTTAAAGGCAGCACTTCTGACAAATTTTGGTGAGCAAGGGCGAAAATCAAACTACTAAGAGCGATCGCACCCCAGACGGGTAGATAACGAGTCAAAGAAGCTAGTAAAAAGCCGCGAAAGACAATTTCCTCGAAAAAAGGAGCGGCAAGGGAAGCAGTAAAGGCAAAACAGAGTAAAGCGAAGGTATTCTGGGATTCTAGAGCTAAAGTCAGCAGCGGGTTACTGCCCCCTTGTCCTTGCCAAATTAGTTGATTAAGCAAAGAAACGATAATAACCAGGGGTAAAGCGACAAAATAGCCGGCTAATCCCCAGAGAAACCAAGGACTAAAGAGGTTAAAACGAAACCAATCGGGAGGTAAAGGGCGAAAAGGCTTGATCGCTAGGTATAAAACCGATAAACTGCTCACTGTTAAGGCTAAATAACTAACTACAACGTATATTGCTTTAGCTTCTAGGTTAAATTGTTCGGGATTGAGACTCAAGAAACTCGATAAAATCCCGAAAATTACCGGTAAAACAATTTGTCCGACGAAAAAGAAACCGATAATTATTCCCCACCAGAGGGTTTCTCCTCCCCACTTAGTTTGCCAAGCGAGACTATCATCTAAAAAGAGCAGCGATCGCTGTTGGCGGAGAAGCCACTGCACTAATAAAAAGATCAACAGCACAACACCGATTAAACCGCCGATAAGAGGCAAGAAAGCCAGTAAAATTAGTTTAATTAACCCATTAGCCGCCACTTCACTCTGTTCTTCCTCTAAAGCGAGTAAATCCTCTTGACGATTTTCGAGACTATATAATTTTTCCAGAATGGTATAACGAAACCATCCTTGAAAATTGCGCTCGATTCTCGCTTCAGCATCGGCAGCAATTTGGGGGGGTTCACCGTACAATCCCTCTAACAGCAGCGCATTTTGTAAAACAGCAGGTTTATAGTTCTCAAATTCTGATTTTTCCTTGATGTCTTGCCAGATTTGCCGTGCTGAATCCAAGTCACCTTGACTAGCTTGAATGAGACTTAATTTTAGCTCTAAATCTTTTAAGGAATTGATGTCGCGCTCAAGAGATTTTTTTTGTTCGGGATTAACTGCTGATTTTTCTAGTTCGGTGATTGTTTTTTTGGCACTTTTCTGGGCTGATAAATACTGTTCCTCGGCAGTGGTATAAGGAGCTTCACCGATCAGGGAAGTTTGAATTAATTTAAGATTAGCAAATTCCTCGCTATTAGGGTCAGCATCGCTGCTTAGAGTCGTGGCTTGTAGATTGAGATCGGTTTGATATAGTTGAATATTCGATTGGATTTGGGGCTGATTAACACTAGAAATTAAAGCTGTAACTACTGGGGTTAAGGCAATAATTGTTAAGACAAAAGCGATCGCTTGTTTGAGACTTTGCCAGGGGAGTTTTTTTGAGAAATTATCGAACATGAAAATAGTTAAGTGGGAGTTAGGGGTTAGGTGATGGGGTGATGGGGGTTGGGTAATAGGTGTTGGGGTTTTAGGGTTTTAGGGTTTTAGGGTTTTAGGGTTTTAGTTGAAATTACCCTATCCCCCCATTTCCCTATTCCCCCATTTCCCTATCCCTAATCCCTATACCCTAATTATTAACTAACTACTTGAGAAAAAAGCTTTTCGTATTGATCCAAAGTCTTTTCAAAGGCATAATTTTCCTCCGCGTATTGTCGTCCCTTTTCTCCTAGTATAGTTGCTAAATCTGGGTTTTTATATAGCCTTAAAATAGCCGTAGCTAATGCCTCTGGATCTTCAGGAGTAACCACCAAACCACCACCACTACGCTCGATCGCCCTAGCGGCGGTTCCATCGGCGGGAACAGAAGCAATGATAGCACGGCCACTAGCTAATAATACCTGAATTTTGGACGGCATATTAAAGGAAATAACGTTATGTTTTTGCATCACCATACCCACATCGGCAGCTGCTAACATTTCTGGTAATTTTTCCCGGGTTTGAAAGGGTAATAAAAGCACATTACTGGCCCCCTGTTGTTGGCGATACTTTTCTAGGCGATCGAGTGCTTCTTTTTTACCAACAATTACCACTTTAATCTCAGGGATGTCAACTAAATAAACTGCAGCATCGATCAGGGTTTCTAGGGGTTGGGTTAGGGCAATATTGCCAGAATATAAAACCACAAATTTGCCCTCAAGATGATTTTCTTGGCGAAAATAATTATTGTTTTTCGGCAGAGGTTTAATAAAGCTTACATCCACCCAATTAGGAATTTCAATAATTTTCTGACTCGGCACATTTTTAGTTAGGAGATTTTTGGTAAACCCATCGGCAATAACTGAGATTTTGCTGGCAGTTCGGTAGGCAAATTTTTCGAGACTACTAAAAACCTTAATCATTTTCTCATTAGTTAATAATCCCACATGAACTGCCGCATCGGGCAAAATGTCCTGTAAGTTTAGAATAATTGGCACGCCATATAATTTACTCAATAAAGCGGCGGGAACGCAAACGGGTAATCCGGGTACAGTTAAGAAAATTAGATCGGGTTTTTCACCTTTAAGAGCCTGAAAGAAACTCAAAAAAACAAAGCTCAATTCAAAGAAAATTCGATTTTTTAAACTTCTTTGGGGACGCGCCCAGACGTAGGAACGTTGAATTTTAACACCATTTCGTTCTTCTTCTAGATAGATTTTTCCTCGGTATTCGGGATCGATTTCACTATTAGGATACCAAGGAAAAGCGGTTAAAACCCTGACTTGATGACCTCTTTTAACCAATCCTTCCGCTAATTCTGTCATCAGGGGAGCGATGCCGATCGGTTCGGGGTAATAGTTATAAGAATAGAGCAAAATTCGCATAGGGATGGCAATTTGGTTGGGCGATTCAGTTTCATGATTTTATCAATAGTTACTGGTTTTTTGACAAATCAGATGCGCTTTTGTCAGGGATTGCCCTAGAAAGAGGTTTGGCATCAGGTGAGGATTAGCGGTGAGAGATTCGGAAAAAAAGGGAAATTGGCTAATAAATTAATCCTCAAAACCCCTAACTATTCCCCCTTACCCCTGCCTAAATACTGACCCTTATTTTTCCCTTACCCGGTGGCCGATATCACGACGATAATAGATGCCCTCAAAGTGTATCCTTTTCACCGATTGATAGGCAAGTTCGATCGCCTGATTAAAATTAGCTCCCATAGCCGTGACACCCAAGACGCGGCCGCCATCGGTGAAGATATCGCCGTGTTTTAAAACCGTGCCGGCGTGGAAAACGATCGCCCCTGCGGTTTCAGCGGCCTTAATTCCAGTGATCAACCGGCCTTTTTCGTAGTGGTCGGGATAACCGGCAGACGCGGCCACCACACAAACGGCACTACCGGATCGCCATTGTAAAGAGGGGAAATGAGTTAATTTTTGTTGAGCGCAAGCCAGCAGCAGCGGTGCCAGGGGAGTTTCCAGTAGGGGTAAAACCGCTTGGGTTTCGGGATCGCCAAAACGACAGTTAAATTCGAGAACTTTTGGCTCTCCGGCGGGGGAAATCATTAAACCGGCGTAGAGGACTCCCCGATAGTCAATGCCGCGTTTTTGTAGGGTGGCGACGATAGGGGCGAGGATGTCCCGATCCACCGCTTCTATAATAGCGGTGGTGGCTATGGGTGCGGGGGCATAAACTCCCATACCGCCGGTATTTTTGCCGGTATCGCCTTCACCGATGCGCTTGTGATCTTGGGCGGGTAGCAGGGAACGAAAGCTGATCCCATCGGTGAGGGTGAGGATAGACACTTCTTCTCCCTCTAGGAATTCTTCCACCACGACTTTAGTAAAGCCACTGGTAAAAAGATCATCGATCGCTTCTAGGGCCGTATCTACGGTTTCGGCGACAATTACCCCTTTTCCTGCGGCTAATCCGTCAGCTTTCACCACAATTGGCGCTCCTTGCTCTCGGATATAAGTTTTTGCTAATTCTGCATCCGTAAAGGTTTCTGAGACGGCGGTGATAACTGCTGCTTCGCTCATTAATTCTTTTGCCCAGGATTTGCTCGATTCAATTAAGGCCCCGGTTTGTGTGGGGCCAAAAACGGCAATTTCTTGGCCGAGAAGATGATCGGTAATGCCGAGGGAGAGGGGATATTCTGGCCCGACAACCACCAGATCGACGCAATTTTCTCGGGCAAAGCGGCTAATTTCGGCAAAATCCTCCATTGCTATGGGGATATTTTCACATTGAGGTAAAATTGCCGTTCCCCCATTACCTGGAATACAGAACACTTGTTCTACTTCGGGCGATTGCAGCAGTTTCCAAGCCAAGGCGTGTTCTCGACCACCACTGCCGATAACGATAATTTTCACGGATAAACGCAGCCTAAATGACGATGGTTTAATTATCCCCTAGCTCCGGGTCAGCATTGGCTAGAAGTTGAGATTACTTAACTTTTTAATCGATTTGACGGATTCAGGATTCAGGATTCAGGATTCAGGAGTCAGGAGTCAGGAGATAGGAGATAGGAGATAGGAGATAGGAGATAGGAGTCAGGAGATAGGAGTCAGGAGATAGGAGATTATTTTATTTATTCTCCCCACACCCCACACCCCACACCCCACACCCCACACCCCACACCCCATCTCCCCATTTCCCACTTCCTACTTCCCACTTCCCCACTTCCCATCACTGGATTTGACGGAGACAGGACAAATCAGCTTGACCGAAATGAATACTAAAAGCTACTTGCAGATTTTCTAGGGATTTAACCAACCAAGGCACCCGCTCGCGAGAATAACTCTCGTAGTGGTTAAATAGAATCGAAAAACGTTTATCTAAGTGGGGTTTTGCCTGGGGACAGATCAAAATCAACTTGAGCAATAACCCCACAGTCCGAGTTACCCCCATATTGGTGATCATATCCATAAAAATGTAATGATCGGGTTTTTGGCCGCTTTCCACCACCAGATAATTTAACAGTTGGCTAGAAGTACGCAGCATGAGAAATTCACTCGGTTTTTGTTGATCGCAGTGGGGTAGAGTATTTTGCAGGATATCGTCGAGTTTTTGGTGAAATTGCCCCTTGCCGTAGTCTAAGGAGGTAATTAGATAATCGTAGAGATCATTTTTAAAATCTTTATAGGTACGGGTATAAACTGTATTCGCCAGAAAATTTTGCGAAAGATACTTATAAGTATAATTTCCTGCTACCGTCCCCAGATAATACTTGAGGGTGCGATTTAGCTCCTTATCATTGAGCAGGGTGGGATTTTCCACTGGTTGAATCATTCTCCCCGCTTCTTCCCTGATTTTTGGGCTATGAGCAACCTGTGCCAAACGTACCTGATAGGTGACATAACGAGAGAGATTTACCTCGAAACGGCTCTCGGTTTTCACCTTAATACGTCTAACGGTTTGTCGCTGTTCTCGGGGACTGTCATCACCGAGTAAATAGTAATCATAGAGGTAGGGATAACGATTAATCAGGGTTCCCAGGGAAGCGGCGGTTTTTTCGCTGTATTTGCCGCTAATAATTCTCGTCAGACGCTGCAGCCTAACGTAGTCATCCGAGAGGGTAAAATTTTTGACCAGATGGCGCAAATTGTTGGGGATGCTGTAATGTCCAGGGGGTGGGGAGGGCAAATTTTCCAGTAGCGATACCAATTCGGGAACTGCTGGCTGATGGGCGGGCTGCGTTTGCCATCGATTCACTAAAATATGACAGCAGCGGTTAAAGAAATGATAAAAACGAATTTCGGCATCCTTAGCCTTGACAAGACGCTCTAGGGCTAAATAAATAGGAGCTTCTTGATAGCCCCCACCTTCGATAAACAGACGACAAAAATCCTCGATTAATTGCTCGGGGGAATCGGTCCTGGCGCGGTCGAGCCAATAATCGTATAGTAGCTGTTCTTCGTCTCTTGTTTGTCTTTGTCCAGTGTTTAGACTAGCCATGGTTATTTGATTCAGCCCTCCTAAATCAGTGAGCGGATGGATTTTAGGGCTATGACCATAAAGGGGTCAATTGTGATTAGATAGTAGATGCTCCCTTCTGAGGATGCCCCTATTTTGGGTCATTGTACTGATCGAGTTGATCGATTTTAGCTTGGCAAGTTTGGGAAAATTCCCCTTGGCTTACCCGGCCAAGCTTGCGGACTATGCCCAGATTACTAAAAATTTAGGCAGCGTACCCTGCTAATTAAGTTAGCGAAAAGAAACCCCGATTGTATGTGATCTAAGTCACATTTAAACCTCAATCCATCTTCGAGATAATTCGGAATTTACCTAAAATGTCGGATGAATACCCCCGCTACATTTTTCGACAAGATACTCACCTTTGCGGGGGATGAAATCCGACCAGAATATCAACCGCGTAGCATCGGTTTAATTCCATCATCTGTGGGTAAACTGTGTTATATTTAATTTAGCCAATGGTCGAGGATTGTTAGATGCTAGTCGTAGAAGCAAAGCTAAAAAACGGAACACCAGAGCAATATCACCAGCTTGATGAAGCTATCAAAACTTCTCAGTTTGTGCGTAACTATTGTGTTCGTTATTGGCGGTCCAATCAACGGACAACCCGCAATGTTCTCCAAAAACTTTGTGCGGTACTAGCTAACAATAAAGAGACCCCTTATGTTAATAAATTAAACTCACAAGCACGTCAATCGGCTGCTGATAGAGCCTGGCAATCAATTAATCGGTTTTACCAGAATTGTCATGCTAAGATACTTGGGAAAAAGGGTTTTCCTCGGTTCAAAAAGCATAGCCGTTCGGTTGAGTATAAACTAACAGGTTACAAACTATCTGATCATCGACGTAAAATCAGATTTACCGATGGCTTTAAAGCAGGAGAATTTGATTTATGGTGTAGTCAAAAAACCTTAGTTTATTATTCAGAGCAACAGATTAAAGGGGTAAGAGTTGTTAGACGTGCCGATGGTTATTATTGTCAGTTTTTGATTGACGTAGAACGGCAAGAATACCATAAACCAACGGGACAAATAACAGGAATTGACTTAGGGTTAAAGGAATTTTATACC
>NZ_JADBRW010000072.1:0-8595 GCF_020247025.1 Microcystis sp. M109S1 | reverse complement strand
TTTTGTACCAATTGATGTACTATAAGAAGGATAATGCAAGGTTTTTGAAAGTCCCAATCCTATTTTCTTGCACTAACATCGGACTTTAACAGGTCAAAAGCTTTATTTTAAAAGGGTTTTACCATTATTCAGCAAGCCCTAAATAGCGATAATCACTCATTACATATATTCCTTAAAATCTTCTAAAGGCTCATCAAAATCATCAGGCAATGGTAGAACAAATGTTCCTTTTAAGAGGCCTGAACGACGTTTTTTGACAGGATGCTGCTTTAGGGGAATATCTTGCGAGTAGTTGACCATCAAATACTTAGCATAATGGAGAAGTTCTTGTTTGAGAGATTCTGGCATTGCCGCAATTGTTTGCCAAATTTACCTGTCAATATTCATGGTTTTTCTTAGCTTATTTTACCTGAAATACTCTCGATGATCCTGGATATAATGCTATTATAGCATTTCTCCACAAAAATTTATCCTAAAGTTAACATTCCCCCTGAAAAATCAACAACCAAACGCTTTGTTCGTAACCACAAAACCCCTAAAAGAACATTCACTAATTCATTTCCTCCTAACACCTCAACCGTAAACTCTTCCCCTTCAATAACTACTGTTCCCTCATATAAATTAAACCGCGCTTCTCCCTGTGCAGTTTGCATATCCTGTGGCTCATTATCACACACCCATCCTAAACTAAGCTAAACGGCTTTTACTTCGGATCACCGATATAGACTCCAAAAGGGTTATAGCTATTGGATCATGCAGGTTAAGCGCCGTTTAGCTTATCCGCATCTTGACTATCAATCGCTAACCATCCCGTAAACCCTGTATCTAACAGTGCCATGACGAGAATAATTTCGGGAGCATCTCATTTATGCAAGTGAGTAATTATACTTATCCATAAAACTGGTTTCTAGCAAGGCTTTCAAAATAGCTTGACATAAAAACCTGATTTAGGGGTTACAAAGGTGAGATGCTCCCATAATTTCCCCATCAGCAGACAGCAAGCCAACTTCAAAAAACAACTCTCCTCGACTATTAAATTCCCCTTGAATCATATTGTTCCACAGGTTCCTGTTTCATTAATTCGCATGATAATACACTTTTTCCCTGGATGTTGAGAACGGGATTTTGCCATCGCTACCTTTTTATCTTCATCGATAAAATATTCCTCCCTGTCAGGCTCAATAATAATAAACCAATCATAATGATCTTCAATTAATTCTGGTTGGACTCGATCAAATACTTCTCGACAACGCTTATAAAACACTGCGTCTTCAGCTTTAATTCTGGCTTTCTCTTCAGGAGAAAGTTGTTTCTCTGGGAAAACCCGTCCTCGCCGTACCGTTTTAGAAGAAGATGATTGTGTCATTGCTTTTACTTAATAGGAATCACGCTTAATAGGTTTATTGTAGCCAAGATTTTACCCTTTGCCCAAGCCTTCCTCAAAGTTTACATCTACATTAATGTTAGCTCTTGTAGGGTGCGTTACACTTTGTTAACGCACCTTTTTATGATTAAGCTAAACGGCTTTTACTTCGGATCACCGATATAGACTCCAAAAGGGTTATAGCTATTGGATCATGCAGGTTAAGCGCCGTTTAGCTTATCTATAAGAACTTTCAGAATCACGAATGTTCTTCAGACCTCGCTACCGTGTGTATTTCGGGGAAGAGGGTGACAACATTGTGCTTTTGTTGTGTGGCGGCGACAAAAGCAGCCAAACACAGGATATTGAAGCGGCGCAAGCTTATGGGAAGGAGCATCTAAGTCATGGGTAAATACAGAACATTTGAACAAGTTGAAGAAGAATACTACTGCGAACATCCAGAAGAAATTGACAGTTTTTTAAATATTACCTTTGAGGAATATGCCAAGGACAATGATACGGGTGCTTTATTGTCCGCCTTGTCAATGAGATGCACCCAAGTCTGATGGCTTGCCGCTAATTGCTTCCCGATTCGCCGGCTAATTACCTAGACAATTCCCTTGAAACCCTATCCTTTTCTAGAAGTGATGGCAAAATCTCCCGAGCAGCTCTTCTGGAAAATAAGAAATATTTCTATATTTTTGCATCCGATTCTAGGTTTTCAATTAACCTTAAATTAAAAGCCTAGGGCTTAGATAGAAGCCATTCAAAGGATATTTATGAAAGCCAAAATTGCGATCGCTTGTCAGGGAGGCGGCAGTCAAACTGCTTTTACTGCTGGTGCCTTGAAAGCATTATTTGACAATAAAGTGCAAGATTACTTTAATATTGTCAGTCTCAGTGGTACTTCTGGCGGTGCTATCTGTGCATTTTTCATCTGGTATGCTCTCGAAAAAGGTGATAGCGTCGTTTGGAAAAGAATGATTGATTTTTGGGAAGATAATAGCGCTCGAACTCCCCAAGAAAAGCTATTTAATGACTCAGCCATTAAAAGCCTAGAATTAGCCAGCAAAGGATTAATTCCCCAGTATAATCTCAGTCCTTCCTCTCCGATTACTAAAACCTTATTTTCCCTAGCTACCTACGGTTTACGCGGTCGCTTTACCAACTTTGATCAGTTACTAAGAGCGCATATTGATTTCTCGGAATTAGCCACTTGGGGAGCTAAACCAGAACCACCAATTTTATTAATGGGGGCCTGTAATGTCCTGACAGGAAAATTAAGTAAATTTAACTCGCGCGAGGAAGCAGTTAAAATTGAACATATCCTAGCTTCTGCCTGTGTTCCTAACATTTTTCCTGCCGTCACCATTGAAACTATGGCCTACTGGGATGGACTATTCTCCGATAATCCCCCCATCCGTTCTTTAATTCGCCGTGAATTTGTCGGAGTCGAAAATATTCCCGATGAAATTTGGGTAATTAAAATTAATCCCACCTCTAGAGATAAGATCCCCGTGCAATCCGATGATATTGCTGATCGCCGCAATGAATTAGAAGGCAATGTTTCCCTATTTCAAGGTCTCGATCAGATTGACTTTCTCAATCAATTATTTCTCAAAGGAGCCTTTAAAGAAGAATTCTTGCGCGAGATCGCCTTAACAGAACCATTTAAAATTCCTAAATCTTTCCCGGAAGATCCCGATCAAGATTACCATATTCCTATGATCGAAATGTCGGCGGAATTAGCCAATAGTCTCAACTATGAAAGTAAACTCGATCGCTCTCCTGCCAATATCCAGCGTCTGATTGCTGACGGGGAAAAACAGGGAAAACAATTTCTAGAACATCGACTAAAAGCTATGGGTTTAAGATAATTTTTGAGGGTTCAAAAACGGCAA
This sequence comes from Microcystis sp. M109S1, assembly GCF_020247025.1. Lineage (NCBI taxonomy): Bacteria > Bacillati > Cyanobacteriota > Cyanophyceae > Chroococcales > Microcystaceae > Microcystis > Microcystis sp. M109S1. The sequence goes on along the minus strand of NZ_JADBRW010000072.1, from coordinate 5,331 downwards.
AAATAAGGATTAAATGGCATAAAATCTGTAAATATACCATTTATAGCGGTTTTCACAGAAGTGAGTCCCGATTGCAACGCTGAAACGCCTATCTATCAAGGGATTTACTATACCTCATTAGACTGAAAACCGCTATAATTGATTATTATTCATTCTTAATTCTCCTGACTACTGACTACTGGCTGCTGGCTACTGACTCCTAACCCTAACAACAATTTTTGATTTTTATAAGAGGTCTAATGATCACTGATTTTCATTGACTAATACCCGTCCGGATAGATCGTAAATCATAATATCCCATTGCCCATTTTTTGCCGCTTCAAAAGCCACTTTAGAACCATCGGCACTGATGATCGGATTGCGTACTTCTGCGAGGAGATCGGCAGCAATTTCCCTTCTCTGTTGAGTTTGTCGATCATACAGATAAATAGCCGTTTTTCCCTGACGACTAGCAGTAAAAACGATATAACGACCATCTTCACTAATGGAAGGACTAGAAGCGATCTGATCGAGAGAATTTAGTCCGGGTAAAGACAGTAAACGGCGATCGATGGCATCAAAAAGATAGATAGCTTGGGAACCATTGCGATCGGACGCAAAAACGAGATAGCGAGAGGCAAGATAGGGAGTTAATTCACTAGCAGCACTGTTTAAAGTTCTCCCCCCTCGATCGAAAGGAAAAGACAATAAACTGGGATAACCCGCACATCCAGTTAACAAACTAATTACAGCAACAAGACTAATAAAAAAATAAACCTCTTGCATAATTAATTTTTGATGGTTCAAAAACGGTAAAAATAAGGATTAAATTGCATAAAATCCTTAAATAGACCATTTAATTGATTATTATTCATTCTTAATTCTCCTGACTCCTGACTCCTGACTCCTGACCCTAACAACAATTTTTGATTTTTACAAGAGGTCTAATGACGTTTCACGGTTTGGGACTTTCAACGGGACTGCCATCGGCAATATCTAACTCGATATTCGGACCGCGATCAAGAACCTCCACATCCCATTGTCCCCGACGAGCGGACTCAAAGACAAGATAACGACCATCGGGACTAAGACGGGGATTTCGCAACCAACCGCGATAATTTTGACTCAATAACTCAGAACGATCGGTAATGCGGTCATATAAAGCGATGACGGGACGACCCTCAATAATCACCACATAAGCCAGATAACGCCCCGTTTGGCTTAAACTGGGGCTATCGGTAATTTCTTGACCCGTATATAATCCCCCTAGGGCCTGGTATTGTTTTGTCTGCAAATCATAAAGCAGCATCTGATTACTACCGCGACGGTTAGACAGCAAAGCAAGCCAACGACCATCACCGCTCAGGGCAGGTTTTTCGTCATTGTAGCGACTATTTAGGGTTCCTGTAGAGAAACCGGGGTTATTGAGATTACAACCGCCTATAACCCCTAAAAACAAGCAGATAAACAGTAAAAAGGGAGGTTTGGTCATCGGACCTACTCCTTAATAATCAAACCTAGTCGGATTATCATTACTCGACTCCCGTTCACTATTATCCGGTCTCTCCCAATCTTCTCGATCGCTCGTATCGCTAGGATCGATCGGTTGATAATCGACGTATTCCCCTTTAAATGGCGGATCATCCTCAATTATTGGGCGAGGACGACGTTTTTGGCTAGTGCGGGGCGGTTTACTGCTCGTCTCTTCACTAGCGGGACGACGACGGGGACGGGGACTGGTTTCTTCCCAATCATCACCGCTACGGCGCTGATCATAAACATCTCGATCGCTAGTGGGGGAACTATTGCGGGGACGACGATTAGCCGTTTTGCGACTGCTAGTATCGGCCGGCCGACGGGTGCGGGTGCTGCGGGGTTCCTCGTCCTGATAACTAGAAGTACGGGAAGAGCGGGGATCATCGTAACCGCGTAAACGGGGATTATCTTCGTAACGTTCCTCCGGTTCGTAGGTGTCGAGGGGTTCTAATTCGGCCTGATATTCCCGACTCACAGGACGTTCATCCACAAAAGACGTGCCGCGGCGGGCCTGTTCCGTGGTTAAACCCCGCAATTTTACCGTCTCGAAGGCAAAAAACACCGCTGCCCCGGTCAGCAAAAATTGTCCGAATTGCAAAATCGGATCCAGTCGCCACCCTTGAAAAAGTAGAATTAAACCGCACAGTAAACCAACGGCGGCAAAAAATATATCATGATCCCTGGAAAGTTCCGGCCGCACCGAGCGCAGGAAGTATAATCCCGCTCCAGCCACTGCCAGAAAAATTCCTAAGATACTGGCCGAATTCAGCCCAAAATTGACCATCTTTATCTCCCTTCTCGGTGCTTAAATTCAAGAATCGAGTCTTTATCTATAGCCGTCAGTTTTCAGCAGCAATCTTGCTGTTTTTAACTCAAGGAGTCGATCTATATCCTAACCCCCAAGTCTAGCACTATATCTATCATCCTCGATTCTAACTTACTCGATCGAGCCTAGTTTAAACAACTATTGTTAGGGGAGTACGGAGATTTTATCAGTGATCAGTGAACAGTAAACAGTAATCAGTGAGGGAGCATCTCATTTATGCAAGTGAGTAATTATCAGTACCTGGACAAAAATAAACAGTGCTATGTAACGAAATGTTAAACACCCGAACCCCTTGCCCAGAAGTCATAGATACAGCAATTTACAAAACTTAACATAGTTAACTTTATTTATGTCCGACTACTTACTTGTCCCTAAAACTGGTTTCTAGCAAGGCTTTCAAACAGGATCGCTTGACATAAAACCTGATTTAGGGGTTACAAAGGTGAGATGCTCCCAATCAGTGAACTGAAAACTCACATCTGATAACTGATAACTGATCACTGATTACTGAAAAGGCTGATGGCTGAGATTTTAACAAAATCTTTAGGTTTTGCCCATTGACAGGATTGATTAAATGTGGTGTGCGGGTTTCGGGCATTTTAACGTGATTTCTTGATGACTTTTGAGCGATCGCTATCGTTGGGAAGTTAATCGCCGCAAGTCTGAAAGGAGGGATTTTCATTGATGCACATCATGGTTAATTTGTCAAGTGCGTAAGTCCTAATCTTAATAAGATCAGACAGAAATTTTTCTGTCATATCATAAAATTAACTTAACCTAGCCAAGAGGGAATTAGCATAGAATGTGAGTATAATTCAGGCTAAACATATAGTCTGTTTGTATTCATAGTCCATTCAATCCATAGAATAAGGTGTGAGGATTGACCCATGTCAAAACTATTCAAGAATTTAGTAAAGGTAACTCCTTTAGTATTAGGTGCTTCCGTGGCGGCTGCTGGCAGCGCAGTGGCTCAGACTATGCCGGGGACACCTCAACTTAAAATTGATCCGGCTGCGCAACAACAACTCGATCGCATTCAGCGCGCCCAAAATAGTCAGCAGATTAATACGGGTGTTTATCAGGGTTCCATGTCCCAGGTGACTAGCGTTAACCAACTACGGGACGTATCTCCCACCGCTTGGGCCTACGAAGCATTAAGAAGCCTTGTAGAGCGTTATGGTTGTATCGTTGGTTTTCCCGACCGTACCTTCCGCGGTGATCGCGCCACCACTCGTTGGGAATTTGCCGCAGGTTTAAACGCTTGTTTAAACGTCATGGAACGTTTAATTCAAGATGGTGTCGCTGTACTCAGAGAAGATATCGATAAATTAAAACGTCTTGTCGCTGAATTTGAGACCGAACTAGCGGCTTTAGGTGCTAGAGTAGATAACCTGGAACAGCGCGTTGCTTTCTTGGAAAATAACCAATTTTCTACCACCACCAAACTCAGAGGTGAGGTAATCTTCAGTATCGCCGATAGCTGGGGTGGTCAAGCTTCCATTACCAATACCAACGGTACAGTTACTGATGGCAGCAATCAAGATGAAACTCAAACAGTATTTAATAATCGGGTACGACTCAACTTTGAAACCAGCTTCACCGGTAAAGATTTGTTGAGAACCCGTTTACAAGCGGGTAACTTTAACAATACCTTCAACCAAAACGGACCGACGGTAACCAACATGACCCGTCTGGCATACGATGATGGCCGGGACAATGACGTAACCATCGATGACTTGTTCTACCGCGCTCCCATCGGCACTCCCTTCGGTAACATCACCATTTGGGTTGGTGCTAACCAGTTAAACCTAGATGACGTTTTCATCACTGCTAACCCCTTCCTAGCTGATAGCGGTACAGGTGCTTTATCTCGCGGTCAACGCTACAATAACATCGTCTTCCGTGGTCCTTCGGGTGTTGGTGCTGGGGTCAGATTTAATATCGGGGATGTTTTCCAAGTCACAGGAACCTACCTAGCTGATGGTGGGACTAATGGTGCCAGCAATCCTAACCCTGGTAGCGGTTTATTTAACGGTTCCTACAGTGCGGGTGCTCAGGTTGGTTTCTCTTTCATCAAATTTGCCGATATTAACTTCGTCTATGTTCGCAGTTATCAAACTGCAGCCAGTATGAGTTCTGGTTTATTCGGTAACGTCAGCAGCCCTCTGACTGAGCGTCCCTTCGGTAACGTTGCCACTGTAGCTGACCGTTTCGGTCTTCAGGCGAGCGCCCAAGTTATCCCAGGAGTCTTAAATCTAGCGGGCTGGGCTGGTTACGCCAATGCTTCGGCCACTGGTGTTAATGATGCGATCGGAGACAATAACACTGGTATCTGGTCTTGGAACCTTAATCTTTCCGTCCTCGACCTCTTTGCCGAAGGTGCGGCCCTTTCTTTAGGTGGTGGTCAAGTACCCCGTTCCGACAAAGAAGATTCCACTTCCTACATGGTAGAAGCTCAGTATAAGTTCCCCGTCACCAAAAATATTCTGATTACCCCCGGTGCTTATGCGATCTTCAATGCTAACAACCGTAATAACGACACCATTTTTGTTGGTGTCATCCGGACAACTTTCCGTTTTTAAGCTGAGTTGACGGACTTGAAAAAACGGTGGGATTTGTAGATCTCACCGTTTTTTTACTTTTAACTTTTCACTGGATTTGACATCCTCGCCGCCGTAAAACGGACGGCGATTCCTCACCACGCCACCTTTTTAGAATGGTCGCTGAATGGGGTTGACGCAGATAGCGAAAAACGCTTAATTGCTTAAGTCTGACACTTTCGACCCGTCCGTTTTCAGTGTCCGAATGCCGGACGGCCACTTTGAACAAGTCGAAAAAATCTCATGTTCCACCTTATTTCCTAGAAAGTTTTACTCGTTCAAGGCCGAATTTGAAGTCTTTTCTGAACGAAACCCCCTACTATCTGTGGTCAAGGTTCAGTTTTTAGCTTGGTTATCGCTTTTTCCATTGTAGCTTAAAGCCGTCGTAAA
>NZ_JADBRW010000071.1:0-11282 GCF_020247025.1 Microcystis sp. M109S1 | reverse complement strand
GGATGCCATGCTCAACTGCTACACTATGTAACTTTTTACTTCCTCTCAGATTAACTTATATCAGCTCGTCCTGCTAGGCACGACATTCAGTCACCTCTGTCTGTTACATTTTATACAAAACGACGTGCGATTACCCTGCAAATTAAATGTTCTTCTCCTGCTTAGGTTTTTACCCCATTTTAAATATTCTCCATGCCAATTTAAATAATAGCGACCAACGCTTTCACCATCTAAATATTTAAAATACTCATCCGTTAATTGGCTTTTAGCATGATAAGCTCTATTTTCTTTTATTTCTTTTGTTTGAAGTGGAATTCCTGCATTTACTTCGTAGGCTTTTAACCCTGCCTTTACATCTGCAACGAATTTTAATTGAATGGATTTTGAATCAATTTTTTCTAATAATTGTATTGATTCTTTTTCTTTAAAAGATTCAATGTTAATCAAATAGTCTTTTTGGTTAACAAAATATTTACTATTAAGCTCTTTGATAAGAATAAGACTCCTTTCTTTAGTATATTCTAATAGTGAAATAGTAGAATTTGATGTATGATTTTCAAGAATGATAATAGAACTATCAACGGATGCACTTTCAAAGACTTGAGCTAAAAAATTAACCACTTTAATGTTAGACTTGTTCAGAATAAAATGCCTTAATTTTTTGTTAGTATTGATTGTCATCCAGTTGTTAGGAGTTATATACGCAAAATGACCTTTATTATTTAGTAGTGAACATCCTTTCTCGATAAATAAAGGATATAAATTGACTTGATATTCAGCTAATTCAAAATTGTCATAGAAATACTTTTTATCTTCATCTGTAAATCCTTTATCCTGACTATTTCTCGCAAAAACATAAGGCGGATTCCCTACCACCACATCAAAGCCGCCCTTAGACTCAAACACATCCCTGAAGTGCAGGTGATACTGGAAGAAGTTAAGCGATCGCTCTCCACTTTCAACCTCTTTAGCAAACTTATCAAGTTCAGCCAATTTAGTAGCAATTTCAGCTTTTTCCTTTTCTTGAGCCTTAGAAACCTTAGCTTTCATAGTTTTAATCTTGGTTTCTAATTCTTTCTGCTTACCTAACCAATACTGGTGACGATCGCTCACTGCCACCCGAAACACATTCGCCTCAGCTTCAAGGATTTGTTCTCTAAGTCGATGACGTTCTTCAGTCTGGGCATCAAAATACCTTTTTTCTAGTTCAAGCAAAGGAGCGATCGCAATTTGAATAGGAGTAACGGCTAACATCCCCTGCTGAATTTTGGTAGGGTCTGGGATTAACTGTTCCCCGTGAATGGTAGAGATGAGGGAATCCCCACACATCAGCTTGTAGTCTAGGTTAGGCAAGGGTTCCACATCTTCAATATTGGGAATGTCCACTACCAGAGACAGCCACATCCTCAATTTAGCGATTTCGATCGCTTCTGGTTTGATATCGACACCATAGAGGTTATTGGCAATGATGTCCCGTTTCCATTGAGAAATGGTCAGGCTGCCCCTAGAAACTTTCATTCCTTCCCGTCTGGCTACTGCCTGCCTCACATTCAGGATTACCTGCATCATACCGAGAGGGAACGCACCACTACCCACTGCCGGATCTAACACTTTCAGAGAAGCGATCGCTTTCTTTAATTCCCTTGCCTGTTGGGGACTCATCAACTGATTGAAGTCAGAGTCTGGCAGATCGGGTTCATAATCGATCAATTTCTGCACAACTTCTAACTCCATACCTGCCTCATCACTGAGGTAACGGCTCAAAACCTCAGAACACATGAACTGCACGATGCCTCTGGGAGTGTAGAACGTTCCCGACTGTCCCCGTTCCTCAGCCGCCAGCATATTCTCGAAAACTTTCCCTAACATTTCAGGGTCAACCGCCACATCTTCATCTCCAGAAGTGTTTTCTGAGATGGTGAAGTTGTAAGAGTTAAAGAACCCAAGAATACTATCGGTATCGCCGGGGTCAAACAACCCATTAGGTAAGGTAACTATCTCCGGTGTCAGCCGTCCCGCCGCGTCTTTAATCCCCGTTCCATAATCCCGATCAAATAGACCGCCATTGAGATAGGGAATTTTACCCCATTTTGACTCTAGGTTAGGACGGCTTTGGTTTAACGTCTCGAAGAATAACGGTTCGAGGACAGTGGTGTAGTAGTCCATGTCGTCGGGGTCAAGTCTGAGACGCTGGTATTGGGTGGTGAGGAAGCGGCGATCGCCTGCGAGAAACTCTTTCTTTTGAAGGAAATAGAGGAACATCAACCGTCCCAGCAATCGCTGCGAGAATTGATGCAAGTGGTCAGGGTCATCAAAATAGGGATGATTGTTATGCCGTTTTACTCCCTGCTGAACCTTATCGAATAGTTGTTTATAGCCCCTGTAGAATGCTTTGGTCAGCTTCTCAACATCAAAGGCTTCACACTGCGCTTTGTATAGTTCCTGCGGCGATTTTCCCCTGACTGCGATCGCTTCTAGTCGGTCTAAGTCGTAGGCTGTGGGATTGGTACGGTCAATTAAAAGTTTTCTGATGCTGGCCTTGAGGTTCATCTTGTCATCAAAGCTCTTGCGGGGATTGACCAACATCAACTGGTTGTAGTCCTTGGTTGCCAACAAGAGAAACTCAGTATCGCGACGACCTACCTGAGATGCGATCGCTTTCATCCGACCACTGGCAACACTGGGAGAAGACCACTCCTCCGGCTGCAACTGGAATAATAAAACTTGCAAACCCCCATCCCCTTGATCGGCGATCAGATGAGCGTCATAGACGGCCTCGGCACTTCTGAAAGTTAACTGCAAGTCCTCTAGGTTTAGGGGCTGCGCTTCGGCATTATAACCTAATCGTCCGAATAAAGACGCTACCCTATCTGGGCCAGTTAAACTCCTTAAATCATCTAGTTGCAGTAATCGTTCCGGCATTTCCCCAACTTCCAAAACTGATTTCGATTATCCCTCTAAAGCGATTGTCTGCCAGCCTTTTTTGATGGATAGAGCAAATTAAGTAAAACCATCGATTATTATCAATGCAATCGTCAAGGTTTGCCGTCCATCTCTAGGATGCCACGAATAGCGGTCAATATTTCACTTTCTCTCACCTAAAGTAAAATAGTACAAAGTTATCTCCTAGTCAAGATCGGGGGGAATTATAGTAGAAAGGGAACTGGGAATCGGAACGATGATCGAGCGTCACAGAAGGAGATTGGCTAATGGGGAGGAGCGGCTCTATACCTACGGGGTTGCGCCAGACGGAGAGCGGCAGCCCTTGTCGATCCGTTCCGTTGATGGTTCCGTTTCAGTCGCCTGCTATAGGGGCGCAGAAAAAGAGCGGGTGGTGGCCGCCCTACTAGCCAATGCCAGTTTGTTGGTGGTGGGTGAAGCTGGTGCGGGAAAGACCTTTTTAGCAGAGCGGGTGATCGAGGAGTTACTTGATCGAGGTTTTCCAGTGGCCGCCCCGGCCATCGGCACGGTCAAACAGATGCTTCTGGAAATCGCAGGGGATTTGGGGGTAGATACGGAAACCCTAGAGGGCAAACCGATGACAGGACAGCAGTTACAGGAAGCGATCGCCGAATGGATGCAAGGTAACGTCGCTTTTCTGGTCATGGACAATGCCCACCGGTTCCAAGTTTCCCTGCGTTGTTGGTTAGAAAAACTGCATTTGCAGGGACAGCCGATGTTATTGTTGGCTACTTACCCCCCGGCCCGAGATATTTTTTTGAAGCTTCCCCGCATCGAATTGGAAGCTTTACCAGAAAGGGCGATCCGCGAAATCATGGAGGAGGAAGCGGTCAGTTTGGGATTGCAGGTGACACAGGGTAAACTGGCCGATTGGCAACAACGGGCGATCGGTAATCCCATGTTGGCGAAACGGGTGGTCAAGGAAGAATATTTAGGATTGGAGGGCAATAATTACGATCATACCCAGTGGATCGACGGTACTCCCCTACTAATCGCCGTTCTCATGGGTTTTATGATTCTCAGATTCTTGGGACTCGGTTTTAATAACACCAGTCTTTATCTGATCGGCGGGATACTGACCGTAACTGTGGGAATGGTCAGGTTGATGATTTATTCGTTACCCCGACAGTCTAACCGTTTGGGACGCTGACTTCATCCTACCTTAGTAGTTTGGTCTGTCACATAGATCACACATCGATCCGGTAAACTGAAAGAGTTGAGCATGATGACCTATGACCATTGCGATCAACCAACCAATAGAACAAAAGCAACTCAGCTTTGACGAGTTTCTCGCTCGTTACGGTGGGGATAATCGCTACGAACTAATCGATGGAGAGGTGTTCGATTTGGAACCGACGGGGTGGCATGAGGAAGTAGTAGCTTTCATTACCACAAAGGTCTGTGTCGAGATCGATAAAATAGATTTACCTTGGTTTGTTCTTCAACGGGGATTATTGCGTCCTTCCCACCTTAGTATGACGGCATTTCGACCTGACGTTGCGGTTGTAGATCGAGATGAACTTAGCAAAGAACTACTTTGGTCTAACCAGTCGATTCTGACGCTCGGTAGTTCGATTAAATTTGTGGCGGAAGTTGTCAGTAGCAACTGGCAAAACGATTATGCCCGCAAAGTTGAAGATTACGCCGTTTTAGGCATTCCTGAATATTGGATTGCCGATTATGCGGGATTGGGCGGGACTCGACATATTGGTAAGCCCAAACAGCCCACTCTATCCATCTGTACGCTAGTGGATGGAGAGTATGAGATTCAGCAGTTTCGAGGCAATCAGACCATAACTTCCACCGTCTTCCCAGGTCTGAAATTGACGGCCGAACAGGTGTTGAAAGCTGGTGGATAATCCCGCCATAACAATTCAAATACACCAGACGGACAGACCAGTAACACACCGCAAACCTCAAAGAAAGGGTGATATCGTCGCTTGACAGATCGGCCTCTCAAGAGTCTTCCAGAAAAAATCTGGCAATCAGCCCACGGAAAAAAAGGTTGAGAAACTGGGTGAATTAAACAGTTAACTTTGGGTTTTAGATTTGGTCGGGTTAAGAGTTATTCAGTGATCAGTTGTCAGTTTACGATTACCGATCACAGCAAAAAACTAACCCTTGCCGCTCGATAATTTAAGTTATCATTCACGACTACCACTCCCGATTCACAAACTATAACTTATAATTTATAATCTATAATTCACAATTTATAATTCATAATTTATAATTCATAATTTATAATTCATAATTTATATGATGAGCGTCACTCATATAGCCTTTTCGGTAGCTTTGACGAGTATAACGTTGGGAACCGCCAATCCGGAGATATTGGGCATAGCGGCGGTGGCAGCCCTGTTACCAGATATTGACACGGGCAAAAGCTCGCTCGGACGGCTCTTTTTTCCCGTCAGCAGTTGGCTAGAAAAGAGAACGGTTCACCGGGGCATAACCCACAGTTTCTTTGCTTCTGGTGTCGTCACCCTTGCGGCTTATCCCCTGGCCTTACTGGGTTATAGTCCACTCTGGTACGGTCTGATTCTCGGTTACTTTTTCGGCTGGTTTGCCGATGTTTTTACTAAGTCGGGAGTTCAGGCGTTCTATCCTGGTCGGGGACGGATGATCATCCCCAGAAATCCTCGTTTGAGGTTGGCCACGGGGAGTAATGCCGAGTGGTTTCTGCTTTTTGTTCTTGTGGTCGTCTCGGTTCTGAGTATTTCTATCAACAGTGGTGGCGGTCTGATCCGCGGGTTCAATCAGGCGTTGGGGTTGCCGTCGGGAGCGATCGAGACGGTGAACGAGGATGCTTCCCGTTATCTGTTGCGAGTTAGGGTTCAAGGGAGGAACGCCATTACCGAACAGCCGATTGACGCTACCTACGAGGTAATCGAACCGTTGACCGTTAGCGATCTGCTGGTCAAGGACGAACAGGGAACGGTGTACCGACTGGGTTCGAGTCAGGAATCTCAGATCATCGCCTCCCGCCTTCGGGTGGAACGGGTCGCGCCAGTCCAAGTAAAAATCGAAAATATCCTCTTGGAAGATGAATATTTAGATAGGCTCGCCAGTTTAACGGAACCTTTCGACGTAGCTCAGGGTGCAAGGGTATATCTAACGGGAACGCTGACCGTGGCCGATGGTTCTGGTCTGAGTCTGCCCACCCATGCCGACCGTTTCGATACCATTACCTTACAACCGGGTAACATCGCCTACGCCCGACTTACCGCCGCTAGTCCCCAGTACGCGATCGATAAGTTGGGAGAATACAGCGTTTCAGGTCATCTCATCGCCAGGATAGTCAATGTTCAATAAACAGCAGAAAAAACCACTACCCACCGCCACTTTACAGGCTCCGAAGCCATTTAATTCCCCCCTGTCAGAATCATCGCCACCGTCTGGCATTCTCTTGGGAGATAACTGTTATTGGAATCCTAGCTATTTGCCCAATGGTCACATCGTCGCCATTGGTGCATCAGGTAGTGGCAAAACCCAGACCCTCAAAGCGATCGCCTATTCCCTGAGACAGACCTATCCCGATATTCAGTTATTTATTATCGATTTCCACGGTGATCAGGAGATTATCGGCGAAACTTGTTATCCTCTGCACATGGCCAGTTCTCACGGTATTAATCCCCTGATTGTCAACCTCGATGCCGAAGGGGGTGGTCCCCATCTACAGGCGATCGCTGTTACCACCACCCTAAAACGTTCCTTACAGTTGGGACCCAATCAGGAGGGATTACTATTAGAAATATTGCAATTTTGTTATGACCGACGGGGTATCACCCAAGAACGACCGACGAGTTGGACAAGGGAAGCCCCCAATTTTACCGATTTGCAGCAGGAGATCGAGTCGCGGGTCGAGAGCGGCTGTAAGGAATCGCAAAAACTGAAACTGAAACTGATAGCCACCTTCACCTACGGTGTCTTCTGCCGTCCCCAACCCGACTTCACCGAGAAACATATCCGCATCGACCTCTCGAAATTACCGCCTGAGATCGGGGCGATTGCCGCCGAATCCCTAGCATGGCAATTGATGAACCGACACCGGTTAACTGGCGAAATCGAGGGTAAGTTACCCCGCACCTACCTATTCATCGACGAGGCCAAGGAATTGCGGAAAAGTCGGGCTTGTGATCGGATTATCGCCGACGGTCGTAAGTACGGTTTGGGTTTGGTTTTGGCATCCCAATCGGAACGACATCTCAGCGACGACGTGATCGGCAACTCCTCGACGAAGATCGTTCTGCCGGTGGACCAGTCGGAAGTGAAACGGGTGGCCGCCAAATTCCGTTTTGCCGAGAAGAAAGTAGCTGAGTTAGTACCCTTGACCGCCCTATGTCGTTTCGGCAAACAGGCAGAACTGACCAGCATCTTTCCCTATCACCGGAGGGTAGAAGATGGTTAGCACTCTCTCAAGACCCCATCAACGACGCACCGAGACGGTTTTCGCTATCCTCGACGGCGCACCAGCAGGCACAACCTACGACGGTCTGATCTCGTTGGTACGGGAGAAAACGGGCAAGGGTTGTTCCCGTAAACTGATCAGTCGCTGGAAACGGGAACGCACCAGAGAAACTGTCTTGGAAATTCCGACCGTCTTGGAAATTCCGACCGTTTTAGAAACGACTGCTTCTCAAAAAACACTTAGACAAAGTTTAGTGCCTGCCCTGAGAGAAACCGACACTTCTCCCGCCGTTCCAGAACCCCTGTATCCCTATTCCCCCCGTCAGGATTTCTTTCGTTACCTGACCCTTGCCGTTGCTAAGCTAAACGGCGCTTAACCTGCATGATCCAATAGCTATAACCCTTTTGGAGTCTATATCGGTGATCCGAAGTAAAAGCCGTTTAGCTTACCATTATCACCCTAGTCGGTTGCAGTTACACCACCGCCCAAAAACCCACCCCCTTCAACAAGCTCGACCCCGTTACTCCCGTCATCCTTCCCGTTGCCCCCCCGAAGAAAATATCCTCGACACAACCGAGGGAGATCAAGATTCAATTGACCCTTACCACCCCTGCCGATCTGCGGGTCAAACAAGGCTCTCGCATCGTGGCGGGTCAGACCTTAAGCGATCGCTCGACCGAGAGACAACGACTACAAACCCAACGAAAACAGTTAGAACTCTCCCTCAAACAGTTAGAGATTCCCCTACCCGAACTCACCTTACCTTCACCACCGCCAACATTAAATAAACTTCCCCCCGTTTCCTACCGACAAGAAATAGCTCAAATTACTCTGAAAACAGGAGAATTAAAACAGTTAGAGACTAAAATCACTCAACAAAAACAGAAAATCGCCCAATTACTTACCTTGAGCGAAGCCGAAGATAAGAAACTTGCCATGAAACCCACGGACGTTCGGGTAGCTTCCGTTCCCACCCGAACGTTCCCCACTTTTGTCACCATCGATGGGCAAGCCCCCGTGGAGACGATTATCGAACACGAACGGGCGAAACTCTCCCAACGGTCAGCGGAATGGGAACAAGCAAAAATACAATTGGAAATCGCTAACGGTCAGTTGTCCACCGCTAGGGAAAAACGCCTTCAGGAAGAATACCAACTCGCAGTCGAGGAAAACCGACGGGCGATCACTCTCCGCAACCAACAACTGGAAGTGGATAAACAAAGAGCGGTTCGCGCTGCACAACTTCAGGAACGGGAATACAACAAAGCGGTCATCAGGACGAGAATACAGGAGATCGACGATGCACTGGTTCAATTGGGTACGGTTAAGGCTCCCTATCCCGGAACGGTCAAACGGCTTAAATGGCAAGGCCAGAACGACCATACTCTTACTGTCGAGCTTACTCTTGACGTGGACTCCCCTACAGGCCGCTCCTCTACCCTGTCTCGATAGCGGCAATGACTGCATTCAGACCCTGACCGAGGCGGCGATCAAACGTTCCCCCGAATTGCAGACCCTTGATGAGCGACTCTCCCTGATCGACCAGCGACTGCAATTGGCAGAACAAACTATTGATCATGCCAACGCCCGACATTGGACAAGTTATCTCACCACCGACCCGATCGCCATTCTCCAAAATCTGTTTGGGGGTGGTCAGGTACAGCGTGACCGGATGGCCATCACCGACCTCGAAATCAGGGCGGCCGACCTAGAAGCAGCCCGGGCTGAATTGGAACGTCAACGGGCTGCCAAACGCTCTCAACTCGGAGAACAGGTCTTAACGCTGGTGATCGCCTACGAATCAGCTGGCGATCGAGAACGGGCGATATCAGCCCAACTGTCCAATCACGACCTCTTGACCAGAATTACCGAGATCGATTACCGTCTGGGTGGGTCAACTACCGAAACCTATCTGACCAGAATCGCCCAACGAGAACAGTTAGAGATTCAGTGGAACCGTTACCGTCTCGAAGGGGAAACCGCCAAACGACAGCTTCTATCCTTGACCGGGTTTTCCGCTCCTGAAACTACTGGGGAAACTACCGGGTGACAGACCATTACTGTCAGAAATAGGAATCGTTGCTATAGCGGTATTTGTGAGATACAGACCATCATCTTGCCTAGACTGACTTATAGCTTGTTGCAGTAACCTCATTCGACTGCAACAAGCTATAGAGTCCATTTGGTATCTTTCCCAAAATCCTTACCCAGTATGGATGAGAGCGAATTAGCCAAAATACCTGTAATTCTTACCCGTGAAGCATCACAAGAGAGATACCAAATAGGTTCTATACCTCATCTTTCTGAAAAAGTTTCTCAATGTTAAGCTAAACGGCGCTTAACCTGCATGATCCAATAGCTATAACCCTTTTGGAGTCTATATCGGTGATCCGAAGTAAAAGCCGTTTAGCTTACCTCACCTCAGCCGTGGCACTGGCATCATTGCCGAACACATCTACTAACCGGACAGCGATCACTTCCCGAATCCCTAACAACTGCATTCGGAGCAGTATCGATCGCTGGTTCGACCGGAAAAAAACTAGGGGATGCGATCGATAGAACAAGAGCAAGCGAAATCTAGGTTAGGTTTCCCGTCACGTTTTGCTCTTAGTTTTAATAAGCTAAACGGCTTTTACTTCGGATCACCGATATAGACTCCAAAAGGGTTATAGCTATTGGATCATGCAGGTTAAGCGCCGTTTAGCTTACTCTAGTGTATCAACGGGCATTACATCCCTCCAAAAACTTCAATAACTTTTCTTCCCAAGTATTCAGGTAGGGACGCTTCAAAGAACCCAACGTTTCCAGAATAGCCCTCACCGTCTCCTCTTCCCCTAACGACCGGAGATGAACTAGACGGTCGCTCAGTTGTTTCATCTTTTGCCGGTGGTCGGGGGAATACTGCAAATCCCTTAAATTCTCCTCTCTAACGGTATATTCACCGTTCCAAGTCCTTACCAGACAGGAAAATTCCCTCACCTCGATCACGATACACCAACAGCCGCCCAATCCTCGCAAATCGGGGTTATCCTTGATCAGTATTTCGCAGACATCACCGACCCGGTAGGGAATCGGGATTTTGGTTCGCTCGCGGATGCGCTGTACTATATCCTTGACGATGCGACCGGACGGGACTTTACCCCCCGCAGCTTCTACCGCTTGCTGCCACACTTCTCTCTGTTGATCCGGTTCCAGTTGGGTTAGGGGACGACACTGAGCTTCGTTGGTGGGGACAGGGTTTGTCAATTTCTCCCCCGTTGAATTTTGTCTCCAATTTGGAGACATTTCTTGTGGAGACATTTCTTGTGGAGACATTTCTTGTGGAGACATTTCTTGTGGAGACATTTCTTGTGGAGACATTTCTTGTGGAGACATTTCTTGTGGAGACATTTCTTGTGGAGACATTTCTGAAAGATTGTCTCCAATTTGGAGACGTGGGGGAAAAAGATTATCCACAACGGCAGCGGCATCAATCAGCCGATAAGAATGAGCGCGTTTCATCCCGAATCGGTCTTGAACGTACTCCTCAAAAGTCTTGTGGGTAGAACGGTACAGCCGTCTATCCCGCAGTTCCTTCAAGGCTGTTCCCGCTTCGTAGAAAGCCCTTTCTACCTTGCGCTCCCAGAACAGACGTTGACGTTCTTCGTCTGGTGTCAGGTCATCTACCACTTCTACCTGTACCGATTCCGTCGGGGGAAACAGATCCAGTTCCAGATTGACCGCCCTTTCTGGTTCGGGTGGCAGCCGTTTATGATTCTTTTTGGCCCAATCATCTAGTGGGACTTAAACGCTCAACAAAAGTCCAATCGAGTATAATCGTTACAGAGTAAGCACTTTACGTTGAGAAATCGGCGATGAAAGAGACAACCCCAGCCGCGATGCCTCCCTGCTTTGACCGATGGTGTCGGCGGTT
>NZ_JADBRW010000070.1:0-3486 GCF_020247025.1 Microcystis sp. M109S1 | reverse complement strand
TGTCTTAACCCTTGTTGTAAAGGTACACAACTAACTTCGTTTAAAAAGTCTAATTCTTCTTGCTTTTTCCAATCGGTTAGCATTGAAGAAGTTTGAGCATATCCTACTCTTTCTTGCTTTTCGTACCATGCTTGTGTTCTGACATGGAGAGCTTTGTTGTAAACTAATCTTACACAGCCCAATGTGCGCCGCAATAGCGACTCTTGTTCTGGTGTGGGGTAAAATCGGTAAGAATAGGCTTTTTCCATGGGGAGCATTTTAGCATATATTTGGTAAATGCGCTAGTATTTAACTGTAAAGCCGTCGTGAAACGACGGGGTTTCAGACCCAAAATTTTCGATGAAACTGGCATTAACCTGATAGGAAATCAAATCTCCCTCGACAAAGAAACTGAGGCCGTAGCGACCTGGTGCTAAATTGAGAGATAGTCGGTCGCCGTATTCAACCGAACCGACAACGGTGGCGACACCGTTACTATCAAATCGCACCAACTCGGTGATCACGTTCGGGTCGGTGGCGAGTTCCAAGCGCAGGTTGCGGGAAGTCCTGAATTTGAGTCTGTCCACACTATCCCAAACGCCGCAGCGATTAGTTTCCCCTAAATGACCGTTAACACCAAAGCTTTTTCCCGTCCTTGCGGTTCCCAGATCGATCGCCCCGCCCCATTCCCGACTTAGATCGCGTCTGGCATAAATCTCGCCGTCCATTCCAGTAATGATATCTCTGTTCATAGTTTCCCTCTCCGAATTTCTCTATCTCTACAGATAAAAAACTACCGATTCCGTCGTCGCCATTCCCAGGGTGGCATCGGATTTCCCCCGAAAATTCCCTTGCGGTTTGATCGAGTTTCTTTAAAAGCCCTTTCGATTTCATTCCAGCTTGGACAGTTGCCCTTGAATCGATCGTAAGCCCAAACCATACCGTCCTTAACCTGCTGAAGTTGAACTAGATGACCGTTGGCGTACACCTCGGCCACGGTACGACCGAAGCGATCGGTATCAACCGCATTGATGCTGACTTGGTTATTTGCTCGGTTGAGGAGAGATCGTAGGTGGTCACGACTGGCGATGCCGTTTTCCTGTTTGATTTCCGGGGCATCGATGCAAGCAAATCTGATTCTCTGCTGTTGGCCGTCACAATTGACCCTAATCGTGTCGCCGTCGTGTACCGAACCCCTGACCACCGTACAACTGCGGGCATTGGCCAAGGTTGAGGCGGGAAGGTTCTGACAGGAAACCAATAGTAAGGCGATCGCTAAAAGGAAAAGGCGCTTCATGGTTTTGGGGTGCGTGACGGTGGCAAGGAAAACCAAATCGTCGGGATTGGTAATCGCCGTCTATTTTACGGTGGTGAGGATGTCAACGGCAAAATTTCCGTAAAGAGGTTGATTCCCATTGATTGATAGGTCAAGTTTCGTAAAGAATCGATAGATGCTTGAGGCAATTATGAAACTGAATATAGCGTTTCTGATTCAGAAGAGGTACATTTCCGATCCTGAACAGCTTAATCAGCAAAGGTTTAAGTGTGCCGCACAGATGCGAGAACCGCTATATTTCGTTAGAAGCCCCCGAAAAAATAACCGAAGAGATAAGACAACGCAAGGAAGCTATCGATCGGCAATCGGCCGAGTTTAACCAGTGGATGACCGGAATCAAAACAAGGCTAAATGCGATCGCTGGTAAAATCGAAAAATAGCGAAGATTTAAAAGGGAATCCAATCAACTCGGTCAATCCATTCTTCTGCTTCGGATGCTTCCCAAATCAGATATAATTCTTCTGCCCAGATTTCTAAATTAGCACTGGGGCGCAACCATAGTAAACCCCAAATACGTCCACCCTTATCCCAATGGTTCTTCAGGTGTCCAGGCATACTGCGACGATTATTGGTAACTAACAACCGTTGAAATGACGCAACATAATCTAGGATTTCTGGGTCTAAAGTTCCCAGTGGTGGTGCATCGGGTTCACCTACTCGCAAAATATCGAGATTAGGATTCAATCGCAACAGAGATATTTTGAGGTCTGGGGATAAGTTTTCATCTAACAAAAACCGGATTTTCATGCGAGGTTTAGTTCTTGCTGTTTCCGTTTTAGTTTTAGTTGTCTTAGGCGTTGAATCAGGGGGGATGGCTCGGTATTTAACCACTGCTGGTATTGTTCTTCCTGCCAGTCACGGAGGCGCTGAAGATAAGCATCTATCAGGGTCTTATTTTGATAGTAATAGGTGAGAGTAGCGTAAATTTTCTCTAGGTTTAAGGTGGGTAACTCTTGGAGAATCTGCTGGGAAGTATAACCTTTTAAATGGTAGTTGATAACATCCTCAATCCCAATGCGATGTCCTTTAATGCGGATGTCATCTGGAGCAAAAACTTCAAAGTATTCTTCTAGTTGCATGGTTTTCTTGGAGCAAACTTTTTCTTTTAATTGTAGCACCGCTACCAGTTATCAGTGAACAGTTATCAAAGAGCCGGACTGATAACTGTTCACTGATAAGTAGTCGTGCAAAATTAATTTCCTAGTAAAGATAGGCACTCATGCAAGAGGCAAAAGGCAAGAGGGGGTTAGATATGTGTAATTAATTTTGCTTAGGTACTTAACTGAAAAGGTGTTTCTACTTCCAGGGATGAAGTGCAAGAAAGGCTGCCTTGCCGGTGACATAGCTCCCCGTCCTCAAAAAATAGCCTCATCTGTTGCCAATGCTAAAACTTCCCGATGAGTAAGGACTCTCTATTTTTCCCCCCTCTAATATCAGCTAAACTTATCAATAGCATAAGTAACAATATCATCAAACTTCTTTACAAACTGTTACATAACCCTTAAGATGAGAACATCATCAATCATTCAAATCGCACTCATAAACCAATGACCACCACCTTACAACAGCGCGAGAGCGCTTCCCTGTGGGAGCAGTTCTGTCAGTGGATCACCAGCACCAACAACCGTTTATACATCGGTTGGTTCGGTGTGATCATGATCCCCACCCTGCTCACCGCCACCACCTGCTTCATCATCGCCTTTATCGCCGCTCCTCCCGTAGATATCGACGGTATCCGCGAGCCTGTAGCCGGTTCTCTACTCTACGGAAACAACATCATCTCTGGTGCAGTTGTTCCCTCTTCCAACGCGATTGGACTCCACTTCTACCCCATCTGGGAAGCCGCTTCCTTAGATGAATGGTTATACAACGGTGGTCCCTACCAGTTAGTCATTTTCCACTTCTTACTAGGTGTCTTCTGCTACCTCGGTCGTCAGTGGGAACTGTCTTTCCGTTTAGGAATGCGTCCTTGGATCTGTGTAGCTTACTCGGCACCTGTATCCGCCGCTACTGCTGTATTCTTAATCTACCCCATCGGACAAGGTTCCTTCTCTGATGGTATGCCTTTAGGAATCTCTGGAACCTTCAACTTTATGTTCGTGTTCCAAGCAGAACATAACATCCTGATGCACCCCTTCCATATGTTAGGTGTTGCTGGTGTGTTCGGCGGT